>CAMPIL010000027.1 GCA_946886375.1 uncultured Phycisphaerales bacterium | reverse complement strand
GACTGGCCTCGCGCACGCCGCGCGTATGCCCACATCATGCAATTGCGTCCGGATTCCGCCGACGCACGCATTCAGCACGGCTTGTCCTGTGAACGCACCGGAAATCGCGCCGCCGCGATCGAGTCCTACCGTGCCGCCCTCGCCATTGAACCGCGCCTGCCAGGCGTGCACAATCAACTCGGCATCGTGCTTGCACAAACCGGCGATCTTCGGAACGCCATCGCAAGTTTCGAAATGGCGCTTCGCATCGATCCCTCATTTGAGTCGGCGAAACGAAACCTCGATCTGGCACGGCGGGCAATGCAGGCGCCGTCAACTCAGCCGTCCGGATAAATCGGCGCTCGTGATCACATCGGTTCGCAACTGCAACACAGGCGGGTCACTCACATGTGCGATCAAATCGGACGGTTCCAATTCCCTCGAACGCCGACGCTGGCAGCCGCGGTCGCCGTCTGCTGCGTTGGCTCGGTCGCGGCGCTTGGTTCGTGGCGCGACGATGCGCACGTCGTCATTGATATGCCTGCGAAGATCACATCTGTAACGCTCTATCGCGGCCGTGCAGCGGTGACGCGCAGCGCGACGGTGACAGTGGAGCCTGGGCAAGTGACGCTTCAAATCCACGGATTGCCCGAAACAATGCTGCCGGAGACGCTTCAGGCGCGCGCTCAGGGCGGCATCAGCGTTTCAAATGTGGAATACATCGAAGAACCTGCCACCGCGCCTTCTCCCCAGTTCATCGAGATTGAGACGCAGATCGAGCAGTTGCAGCGTCAGTTGAAGGACATCGCTGAGCAGCGCGATCTCATCAAAGCGCAGGAGCAGTTCATCGACGCGTTGACCGCGAAGGCGGGAGCCGATGCGTCACAACGCAGCGGAACTGCTGATCTTGACCTGGACGCCATGCGCAAGCACCTGGCGTTTGCGGCAGAGGAGCGCGGAAAACTCATCGCGGCCCGACGGAATCTGGACCTTCAGCAGCGTGATGTGGAGAAACAGGTGCAGGCCGCCGTCGCCAGCCGCAACGCAATGGGCGGCTCAGCCGGCGTCGATCGCCGGGCTGCAATTTCCCTGACGGCGTTCGAGGCGGGTCAAGCGACCATTCAGCTGACATATCTCGTGACCAACGCTTCGTGGGAGCCGACATACAACGTTCGAGCATCACTGAACGAGTCAGTCGCACAAATCGAATACGACGCATCGATTACGCAGCAGACCGGCGAGAACTGGGACGGCGTTTCACTCATCCTGTCCACGGCACAGCCTGCGGTGGCGGCAAATCCCCCGCCGCTGACGCCTTGGTTTGTCGATGTCGTGAGAGACGTCGGCGAGCCAGCTTTATCCGTGGAGGGGCCTGCACAAAAATCTCCGCCCCGTGCGCATGTGCCGGGAACTGTACTGCCTGACACGGAGATCATCGGCAGTGGTCCTTCGGTGAGTTACACGCTGCGCGACCCGGTCACCGTGCCGACGAATCTGCAGCGCCGGCAGCGCACGAGGATCGCAACCATCAAGGCGGATCCGAAGTTCATTCACGTTGCGATTCCGCTGCTGAGCGACGCAGTTTACATTCGCGGCGACTTGGCCAACGCCAGCCTGTACCAATTGCTGCCGGGACCTGTCTCGATCTTCATGGACCAGAACTACATCGGAGCCACCGCCCTTCAACCGGTGGCTCCGCGTTCAGCGTTCAGCCTGCACTTTGGCATTGATCAATCCGTGAAGGTCGCGCGGCAACTGTTGTCCAAAAAGACCGACAGCACGGGCTTGCTCAGCGGCGGCCGACGAACGCTGTATGACTATCGCCTCACCGTAGAAAATGGAACGAGGAAGGATTTTACGCTTGAACTGTGGGACCGCTGCCCCGTGTCGCGCACGGATGAAATCCAGATCGAGGCCGCTGACTTCAGTCACCCGCTGGCCAACGATGCTCGCTATATTTCCGAGCAGCGGCCGCAGGGTTTACTGATATGTGTTCTCAATGTGCCGGCCGGGACTGATGATGGATCAAGGCTTGTGGTGACCTACGGCTTGAAGATCAATCGGGCCAAGGATGTCGAAATGACTCCCTTGCCGGAGTGACCGGAAGTCAGGTTTGCGTGCAACATTTCTCGTGAAATCTGCGGACAATGGGGTTCGCAGCCGTCCAGTGCAAGATGAACAGTTGGCGTGCAGCCCTGGGATCGCCGTTGACTCGATCTCCCGGTTTGCGGGACAATGACCTGATGCGAAGAATCGCCCTGGTGAGCGTGCTTTTAGTGCTGTCTGCAGCGATAGCGATGGTAGACATTGATCGTCGCGCCTGCGCCGCAGATGATGGGGAAAAATCTCCGCGCGTGATCCTGCACGTGAACCGCGACACGGAGGTGCCCGGCTTCCTTGAACTTGAAGACGCCGACGTCATCGCCATCCGCAATCTTCGCGGACAGGTCGAAAGTTTCCCGAAGGCGCGCGTGCTTCAGATCGTGCGTCTGACTGAGCCGAAGTCCGACCAGAGCGGCATCGTCATCATGCGGGACGGGCAGGTCCGCGAAGGCATCATCGTTGAAGACGCGTTTGAATACGTCCTCATGGAGATTCATGGCATCCGGGCCAAACTCAAACGGGAAACGGTCAGCCACGTCGTGCTGCAGCCCACCTTTGAGCAGCGCTATGCCGAGTACAAGGCCGGGCTGCGCGAAGGCATGTACGATGCGCATCTGGGATTGTGCCGCTGGCTGCTTGATCAGCGGAAATATCAAATGGCGCGCGAGGAACTGGTCAGCCTCCTCGAACAGACTGAGATGCCCGATGCGCGCAAACTGTTGCGGTTGGTCGACGCGCAACTCGCGCTGGCCCAAGAGCCCGAGCGTGAAGCCGGCGAAGACCAACCCGCCACGCAGCCTGAGTCCATCGGTGACTCATCATCAGCCGAGGAATCATCCGCTGAGGATGCTCATTCGCTGATGGAACACCTCATAAGCGACGAGGATGTCAACATCATCCGCGTGTATGAGATCGATTTCGACCATCCTCCCAAGGTGACGATCACGCCAGATACCGTCCGCGCGATCATTGAGCGTTACGGGGCAGAGAAACTGGTTCCGGCGTCGCAGACTGGACGCAACGCCATGTACCGGGCGGCATCGGACCAGCCGCTGGACGTCGTCCGCCTGATGTTCGAATTACGCGCCCGCGACCTCTACCCGCAGATCCAGGTCAATAGCGAACCGCACAACCTCAACCAGTTCCGCCTGCGCGTTCACGACACCTGGCTGATGAACAACTGCGCGACAAGCCGGTGCCATGGCGGACCTGACGCCGGTCGCCTGATCCTCAATCGCCGCAACTTCAAGAATGACCGTGTTCGATACACGAACCTGCTCATTCTGGAACGGCTGAGCCTGGACCCCGAATGGCCGCTGATCAACTATGAGCGGCCGGATGATTCGTTGATCATTCAATACGGACTCTCGCGCGAAGACCCCACCTGCCGCAAGCCGCATCCCAAAGTGGCGGGTTGGAAGCCCGCATTCAGTTCGGTGAATCCGCGCTTGAAGCAGGAGGCCATCGACTGGATTCGGTCGATGATGATCCCCCGACCGGAGTATCCGGTGGATTATCAGCCTGAAACTGCCGCCGTCGATTCAAGGAAGGTCGGCGAACCGAGTGAATCCAGCCGGCCATCGCGCTGACGCGGAACCGCTTCGGAACATGCGTCGAACCCTTCAAGACGTTCTGATTGCTGTTACACTGCCGGGCCCCGCTGGAGCGGTTTCCTTTACTGAGGTCATGCGATGAAATTGATCGTCCGACTGGGTTGTGCTGTTGCCTTGTGCGCCGGACCCCTGACAGCCCTGCCGGGGTGCGAAGACGCCGCGGCCAGGCAGCGAGACGCCGTGCAGGCGCAGATTCACCAGGCCAACATGAAGTTGCAAAAGGCGCTGGCCGGCCGGGCTGCGGATGACTCCGTGGCACAGTCGCTCAACGGCGTGGTCACGGAACTTGCACGCATCGAAGGCGGCGAGCCGGGGCAGGTCGCTGCGAAGGCGGTGCTTTCTGCAACCGCCCTTCGTGAACTCGCGCACGTTCGACTTGAAGCCGCCGAACGCACGGAACTGGACCACCGCGAACGTCGCTCGACACTGCTGGGTCGCATCGACGCCATGCTGGAACTCGAGGCTGTCGCCGCGGCTCTGGAATCCGTGGACGCGGGCCCGGAACGCCAGCAGCTGCAGCGGGAACTGGAAGCCACCCGGCAGGAGATCGCCGAGGTGCGCGCCACGATCGATCAACTCGACGCGCCGATCAGCGAGCGGGCGATGGCCAACGTCGCCAACAAGAAGGAAGTGGACACCCTTCGCGCCAAGGTCAACGACCTTCGCCGCCGCGCGCAGGAACTCGGCAACGCCGACGGCTTTGACACCTACAGGCAGGCGGTAGATGCCAGTCGCCAGGCCGACAAGATCGAATACGACATCGCGCAGCGGGAAATCGAACTGGAGTATTCGCTCACGCCCGAGTTGACCATGGCCGACTCACAGGCCCAGCAACTCGATGCGATGATCAAGTCGATTGAATCCGCGCTGGCGCAACTTGAAGCGTTCAGCAAGAGCACACGCGATGAAATCGCCGCCACGCGCAAGCAGGTGTCGGATCACGCGGCGTTGATCAACGCCTCATTGAGCGAAATGAACAATGATATTTCCGGTGCGCTCGCCGGCCACTACCAGGAGGCTCTGACGCTGCTGGACAAGGCATCATCGCAAGTGCAGAACGCGGCGCGGCAGGTTCGTGGCGACGATGCACAGGCTGCGAAACTGGTCGCGGCACAAGTCCAGGAATTGAAGGGCCGCTTGCACTGGTCTCGCGCGCGCGGTCTGATGGGTCACAAGTTGTTGCTGGAGCGCCTGAGCAACGCCGGCGCCGACACCGCCGACGCCATCGCCGGCGCGACCTCCGCCTACGAAGAGTCCATGCAGCAGGCCAAAGAGGCCTATGCCGCGGCTGAAGAAGCGTTGACTCAAGTGCAAAGCCGCGGCGATCAGGCGAAGATCGATCAATTCAGCGCGAGCGTTCGCGATGCCACAGCCGCGTTGGAGGAAAAGCCAAAGAGCGCCACCGAAGGCGCTTCGCTCGGCGGCGCGCAACCGACAGGATTTGCCAGCGCCAAGGAATTGCACGATCACATCGTCAGCCTTCCGACAAACGTCGAAGGCATGCGAGGCCGGATCGCCTTGATGCACGCGCAAACGCCTCAGGGCCAGAATCTCGTGCAATCAACCGCCGCAATGACTGAGGCAATCGGTGTCATCGACCAGGCGATGCAAGAGAAGTTTTCCCAAGGCTTCTTTGAGTCGATTGGACCGATGCTCAATGCCCTGGTGCCTGATTTTTCCAAGGCGACTGTTGCTGAACAGACCGATGACCGTGTCGTGTACACGCAATTGGTAATGGGGCAGACGTCACGCACGGTGCTCCGAAACATCGATGGAACCTGGCGTGTAGATGCTGATGACATCGACCAGAAAACCGCCGAGGCCCTGCCGCAGGTGCAACGCATGAGCGAGGCGTTCGCCAAGATCGGAGCGGCGATTGCCGAGCGCATTCGGGCCGATGAGTTCAAATCTGCGCTGGAGGCAGTGGCTGCGTTCAACAAGGCGCTCACTGCAAGTCTCATGGGCGAGGCTGCCGGCGGCGCAGCCTCACCCGGCATAAGCCAGCCGGCCAGCGCCGACAATCCTGAAAAATAAGGCTGGTACGCAATCGGTGTATTGGGTTCGCACTCGCATGTGCGGCGAGGTCGGTCATGAATGAATCGCAACCAAGCGGCGCGCCACGACCACACAATCGGCTGCGCGGCGCCATCAACGGCGCGATCATGACGATCAGCGCGACGGCTGTCGGAATTGTGGGCTGGCTTCTGCTTTCGATGCTGGCCCATATGCTTGAGAGCAATCCGGATCTCGCCTCGGACATGAACCCGCTGGCCCGCTGGCTTGTCGAGCGTGGCTGGGCCGTTGCGATGCTGGTCGCGCCTTCGCTACTTGGGGGATTGATTCTGATGATCGCTCCGCTGAGCCGCGGGAAATTCTGGCTCATCACAATCGGAGCAAGCCTCTGGCTTGCGATGATCTTTGGCACGATCCTGTTCTGCTTTCTGATGTTCATCGGTCCGCTCTACCAGCCGCAGACGCTCTGAGGTCGCGCGGCTGCGAACGCGCTGCAGAACTTCGGAAGCGGTTTGCCGCACGAGATCATCTTCGGCCGGGTTCGCCGCAACGGACGAAATCCGCGCCAGCAAGTCGGGATGCTCCTGTCTCTGGAGCAGATTTCCAGCCGCAATCAATGCGTTTCGTTTCATCATGGGCAGTTTGGCGCGCTTCATCGACGATCTGAGAAACGCCAGTTGCCGCGCCTCTTCGTCCCAGCCGAGCACCTCCAGCAGGTCAAAGCCATCCCGGTGCGGCGAGTACGCAGGATTGACCGCGGCGTGACGAGTGCGAATCGTCGGCTGATTGTGCGGACATACCTCCTGACAGATGTCGCAGCCGAAAATCCAATCGTCCATGGCACCGTGAAACTGCGTTGGGATCGCACCACGATGCTCGATGGTGAGATAACTGATGCATCGAGTTGCATCCACTGACCAGGGCGTGATGGCCTGCGTTGGACATGCATCAATGCATCGCGTGCACGTGCCGCAGGGGTCGGGCTCGGCCTGCGCCGAGGGGCAAAGTTCAAGCGTCGTGATGATTTCGCCCAGCAGCAGATAACTTCCCAATCCTCGTTCGATGAGCAGCGTGTTCTTGCCCACCGCGCCGATTCCCGCCCGCTGCGCGTGCTCGCGCTCCAGCACCGGCGCGGTGTCCACGCAGGCGCGGAATTCCTGATCCGGGTGCAATCGCTTCAATTCCTCGCACAAACTCGCGAGGCGCTTGCGCATCACCTTGTGGTAATCATTCCCCCGCGCGTAGCGGGCGACTTGCCCCCATGCTTTCGAGCGGCGAGGCGGCGAAGTTGACTCCTCGTGACCTGCGTAGCGATCGGCGACCACGACCATCGATCGCGCACCGTTGACCATGGCTCGCGGGTCCAGCCGCAGCGCGACGTTTCGCCGCAAGTAGTCCATTTCTCCCTGCTTTCCCGCAGCAAGCCAATCCAACAATTCGGTCTCGAAATCCGAGGGGTGGGCGGGACAAATTCCGGCGCAGGCAAAGCCCAGCGCGGCGCACCGCTTCAGAATGTGCTGGCTTATGTTCGGAATGTCCATCATGGCGGAACCAAGCGGATATGGTAGGATGCATGGGCATTTCCGCGTCCACTGGTCCAAGACCAGCAATGGGAGGACACTTCATGTTCAACAGACATTTCGCTCTACGAGTTGCCGCCGCGTCGTGCGCCCTCATCATTGCAGCCGGGCTGGTCGGTTGCCCGGGAAGTTCCTCAACCCAAAATGCAGGGGATGAAGAATCGGCCGACCCCCGCTTTGAGACCGCTGAATCCCTGCTGGCCTACTACAACTCACTGACGACGGTCGAGCCCGTGAATGCCGCGGGCGTGTTCGGGATGTATCGCGCTGAAAACGACCAGCAGCGCCAATACATTGCGATCGCCCGCGCCACGTTACCTATCGCCCAACTCGATTTCATGATGTACAAGCGCTTTGGCGAAACGCTTGACCCCAAGAGCGCTGGCCCGATGCTTGCTCCCTGCCAGGCCGCCAAGTTCACCAGTCGCGAAGAAGGGCGCGCACAGGCTGAGCAGATCGACGCGAAAGGCCGCAAGGACACGCTTTATCTCGTGCAGGCTGATGGTCGCTGGTGGGTCTCTGGCTTCACGCTCGAATACGACACAGAATTCACCAAGTCATTTGACGAGGCAAGCATGACGATGGAACAACTCCACGCGCTTCAAGCCGCGGTAAGGCCCGCGATGGAAGGCATTCAGCACGGCTCCATCACCTCCGCCGCCGCCGCTCGCGCGGCGGTCGCTGCCGCACTGGTGTCGAAACCGCCAACCCAGCCGGAATAATCTCACTCCACGCGCTGCAATTTCGCGAATTCCAGAATCAGCGTCTTTCGGCCGACGGAGTTGAACGCGACCTGCACGCGTGATCCCGATGCGCTGCGCGTCAGCGTCTCAACACGGCCGAGGCCGAACGTGGGATGTTCCACCAGGCAGCCAATGGGAAACTCGATCTGCACGGAGCGCGGCCCGCCCAAGCCGAGCGCACTGCGCTTGCCATCCTCGGGCGAAAACGCACTGCTGGCACGGCCTTTCCGCACCCCCTGCCCCCTACTGCCGGCTGCATCGTATGAACTGCGCCCCCATTCCAGATCGCTGAAATCATCATCGCCTTCCTCTTCCATTCCCTGCGAAGCAATGTTGATGACAGTGATCGATTCCTCCGGCAGTTCGCGCAGGAATTGGCTGGGCATGGTGCGCTCGCGCAAACCGCGATTGGTGCGCATCGCCGCGTGCGCCAGTGTGAGATACCGCTTGGCGCGCGTGATGCCCACGAAACACAGCCGCCGCTCCTCCTCCAATTCCTCATCGCTTGCCGCGGCGCGCGAATGCGGCAGGAGACCTTCCTCCAAACCCGCCATCGCCACGACTTCAAACTCCAGGCCCTTCGCCGCATGCAGCGTCATCAGGGTGACCGCGCCGTTGGCCGGGTCAATCGCGTCTGCGTCGCTCACCAGCGCGACTGATTCCAGGTAAGCGTTCACCATGTCCAGCAGCGTCATGGGCGCGGCAGGCGCTCCATCGCGAGCCGCGTCATCCAGACTTGAGGTTGGCGGCACGAATTCCGCCGCCGCGTTGATCAACTCGTTGAGGTTCTCCAACCGTTCGATGTCTTCTTCAGCCTTGGATTTGCGGTACGCCGATTCCATTCCGGATTCAACGATGATGCGCTCCACGATGGCCGCGAGCGCCGACTTGCCCTCGCCGTGCAGCAACCCGCCCGCGCTTCCAGCGCCTGCGGAGTCGCGCCAGCCCTTCACCATCGTCACGAACTTCGACACCGCCGCCGCAGCCCGCGCTGACAACTCAGGCACGGCATCGGCACGGCTCAACGCCTCGAACAATCCCAGTTGATTGTCGATGGCGAAGATTTCGATCTTGTCCACCGTCGTGTTGCCGATGCCGCGCGTCGGCGTGTTGATGATCCGCCGCAATGAGACTTCATCGTTGGGATTCGCCACCAGGCGCAGATACGCCATGGCGTCCTTGATTTCCTTGCGGTCGTAGAACGCCGTGCCGCGCGCGATCACGTACGGAATGTTCGCGTTGCGGAACGCCTCTTCCAGCACGCGGCTGAGCGCGTTGATGCGGTACAGCACCGCCATTTCTCGCCAGGGAATGTCCTGCTCATCGTGCCGCTTGCGGAACGCGTCCACGATGAGTTGCGCCTCGTGGTGCTCGTCAAAGCACGTGAGCACCACGGGCCTTTCCCCTTCGCCCAGTTCCGTGTGCAGCCGCTTGTGCTTGCGTTTGCGGTTGTTCTGGATGAGTTTCGCCGCGGTCTCCACGATGTGCGAAGTGGACCTGAAGTTCTGGCCCAAGGGCACGATGGTGGCGCTGGGATAGTGCTTTTCAAACTCCAGGATGTTGCGGATATCCGCGCCGCGCCAGCCGTAAATCGACTGGTCCGGATCGCCCACCACGCAGATGTTTCCGTGCGCAGCCGCCATTGAATGCGCAATGACGAACTGCGCGTGATTGGTGTCCTGATACTCATCGATCAGGATGTACTGGAATCGCTCCTGCAACTCGCGCCGAACCTGCTCGTTGCTGCGCAGCAGGCGAGCGGTCACCAGCAGCAGATCATCGAAATCCAGCGCATCGTTTTTCTTCAGGATCCGCTCGTATGCGGCGTACACCTTGGCGATCGATCGCGCGTAAAAATCGCTGGCGTGCGATGTGTAGGTGGCTGCGTCGATGAGTTGGTTCTTGGCCGCGCTGATTGCGTGCGCCACGCTGCCGGGCGTCCAGTTCTTGGTGTCCATGTCGGCTTCCTTCAGCGCGAGCTTGATCGCATCGCGCTGGTCGCCGCTGTCATAGATCGAGAAGCGTGGCGAAAGCCCCGCGCTTGCCGCGTACCTTCGCAGCAATCGCGCGCAGAACGAGTGGAACGTGGCGATCGTCAAACCGCGCCGGCCCGGCAGGTCGGCGGGAATCATGCGCTCAATGCGTTCGCGCATCTCGCCTGAAGCCTTGTTGGTGAACGTCAGCGCGAGAATCTGCCAGGGCGGAATGCCTTGCGCAATCAGGTGTGCCACGCGCCGGGTGACGACCGTGGTCTTGCCGGAACCAGGACCGGCGAGCACCAGCAGCGCGCCATCCACGTGAGAAACAGCCTGTTTTTGCGGCTCTGTTAGACCTTCAAACAGTGCGCTTCCATGCTCCGCCGCGGTGGTGGGATCCATCCTCTCCATCCACGCAGTGTAACCGCCCTCGGTCAGTCCGATATCCCTTAGCGCCATCTCGTCTTTAGGGTAGGCTTCCTACCCCCAATATCTAGGACATTTGGAAGCCGCAGTCAGTTTATCCACACCATGCATAGCGACTAGCAGCGATTTTCACCCCGCTGTAACCTGTTGCATACAATCGGTTTACGATTCTGACACAAAAAACTCAAGATTGTGGGCTTGAGATTGTTGCAGGCCCAAGATGTAGTAGTACGATACGGTTGTCAGGGTGGTTTGAGCAACATACCCCGCGATGCAATGAGGGATTCGAAGCCCGGTGCAGGATGCACCAAACTGCTGCCGAACAGGCCAGCACGGGTTCGAACAGCACGGCATCGCGATACACGGTTGCCAAACCCTCCTCAATGGTGGACGAACTTGGTTGATGATCGTCAATCCCATCTGACCTCAGCCAGCCCGGCGACTGGATTCGCCGAGCGATCCTGAGGCAGCGGATCGACGACCCCGGAGACCTCCGGGCGTTTCTGTCGGGAAAGGAGCACGTTGCGATGGCCGTTCTATGCGACACCCAAATCCGAGAACTCATCGGCATCGAGCCGTTCGAGGAAAACAACAAGCGCCCCGGAAAAGTCTCCTACGGCGTGTCCTCCTACGGCTATGACGTCCGCGTTGGCTCGCTCTTCAAGATCTTCACCAACGTCTCACGCAATGGCGGCCAGGCGATCGTCGATCCCAAAGCCTTCAGCGATGACCTCTTCGTCACCGTCGATACACGCAACACCGGCAAGGATCACGTGATCATCCCGCCCAACAGTTTCGCCCTTTGCGAAACCGTTGAAGTGTTCACCATCCCCCGCAATGTTTTGGCAATTTGCGTTGGCAAGAGCACATACGCCCGTTGCGGCATCATCGTGAACGTCACGCCGTTGGAACCCGAATGGCGCGGCAAGGTGACTATCGAAATCTCCAACACCACCCCCCTGCCGGCGAAGATTTACGCCAACGAAGGCATCGCACAGATGGTGTTCATCAAAGCCGATCGCACATGCGCGGTGAGTTACGCGGACAAGGCCGGAAAGTACCAGGACCAATCCGGGTTGACGTTGCCGCGAGTTGATTGAGAGAACACACACATGAATGAACCGGTCCTCGACATCTCCTTGACAAGTTTCACAGACTACCTGCTTCGTGTTGGTATGTCTAAGCTAACAGAGGCGCACTTGATTCGAGAACAGTACCTGGCCGGGTACAAGCAATACAAAGACTACTATCGGCCGTTCCGACGTGCCGTCCGTGCCATTCATCGCCAGAATCGACCAGTTCACGATCTGGATCAACTTCCCCCGACAATTCCAGACTTGCGCGGCAAACGAACCAACTATGAGTTAATGGCACGTGGTTACAAACGCTTTTGGGCAACTAACTACCAAGAGATGGACTTTCGTTGGACTCGGCCGGCTCGCGCAACGTGGCGTCATGACAGACTCTCTGTGCGAGTCAATCCAGAGTTGGCATTCACAAACGGCCAAGAGACTCATCTGCTGAAGCTTTATCTGAAGAAGGAGAAGCCAACGCGTGAGCAGGTTCGCCTTATTCTGCATTTGATGCAAATTACTTTGCGTCAGCAAGTAAAGAAACCCATCCTTGGCCTAGTCGACATCCGTCGAGGACGATTCTTCGAAGAAACTGCTTTTGATCCACGGCTGACGGTTCTTCTTGAGGGTGAAGCCGCCGGCTTTGTGCAGATGTATCGATCGATTGAATCCTTCTTGGAGTTGCAAGCCCTCAATGGTGGGGGACGAAACATGGCCGACATAGAGGAAGGTTAAGGACTGTTCATGAATCGTAAAGACGAAATTGATCCCGTTTGCAGAGTTGACGATCAGGGAAACCTTGCGAAAGTTTTTCGACATTCATCCGCATCAAGGGAAGACGCGGAGATTATCCGCGACTTCTGTTTCCAGTCAGGACGCAAAGATGCCTGGCAGTTTCTGCTTCAAAAGGCGGCCCAGCGCGACAGACGTCATCGCGAATTGACAACTAGATTTTTTGGCGCCGTGGCGAGAGAAACGAATGGCCGACAGCCAGTCACCGCTGCAATGCTCTCAAAATGGATTTCTGAATTTGACAATCCTCGACTTTTTAGTGAATAGTTACCATGGCGAGTGTAATTGAAGACAAACTCACAGCAGCGACCGGCACTTCGTCCGTAAATGATGCCGTTCACAACCTTTCTGAGCGCCTCCTTTCGGGGTGTGTGGGCGATAATTCTCGCACTTGTTTACGATCATTGTCTAACAAGCTTGGTGTCGTTTCTATAACACTTGAGGACTTACCCTGCGAGGCGTTATTAGTTCCTTTGGATACGGGAAGGTACAAGATTATGCTTTCGATGCGAGCGAACCGTCACCGACGACGATTCTCGCTAGCTCATGAGCTCGGCCACATAATGCTGCATCAAGTGCTTCCAGAAACCCGTGACTTTGAAACTCGCGACGTCTTCATGCCACCTGGTAATCAGACGGAGGAAGACATATGTGACAGGTTTGCTGCTGAAATCCTGATGCCGCGATTGCAATTCGAAGCAGAACTTTCAAACCGCGAACTTTCTATCTGCACCATCCAACACCTGTCCCAGCGTTTTGATGTCAGTCTTAGCGCTGCCACTAATCGGTGCAAAGAACTATTGAACGTTGACCTAGCTTTGGCAAAATTTGATTCGTGCAATCAATCCATGTACATGACACAAGTATTTGTCAACTTCGAAAAATCACGAATCTACCGCGACCGACGTTTCTCTTATCCATTTTCGTCGATTCCGGGGATTGCATTGTTTTCAAAGGCACTTACGAGCGGATGGGTTTGGATTCAGGAGCGATGGAACAAGCGCCGGCTGTTCTGTTCTGCAATGCCATCTTCCAATGAGGAGTCTATCTTAACGCTCCTCTTGCGATGTCCAACAGAGACAAGGTGCGTACATCCGGCTTTTGTTGAACAATTTGAGGATGGCCACGAAGAGGCGTTCACATGAAAATTACCCGAAGATTCACAACCATCGGCCAAGACGTCTATTCCACCGTCGAGTGGACGAAGAGAACCAGTCGCATCAGCAACGCCGATGGCTCGGTGGTGTTTGAGATGAAGGACGCGGAGGTTCCCAAGCAGTGGAGCCAACTCGCCACCGACATCATGGTGAGCAAGTACTTCCGCAAAGCAGGAGTCCCTGTGGTTGATGCAACTGGCTTGCCGTTTCGCGATGATGCCAGCAAACAAAAAACCGGCCCTGAGAAATCCGTGCGCCAAGTCGTGCATCGGCTCGCGGGCTGCTGGAAGCACTGGGGCGAAACGCATGGCTATTTCGATTCGGCTGAGGACGCCCAGGCGTTTTACGACGAATTGGCATACATGCTGTTGCACCAGATGGCCGCGCCCAACTCGCCGCAGTGGTTTAACACGGGGCTGAACTGGGCGTACGGAATCTCCGGCCCGCCACAGGGACACTTCATCGCGCATCCCGAGACCGGCGAAATCTCGCTGGCCAAAGACGCCTACACCCATCCCCAGCCGCACGCGTGCTTCATTCAAGCAGTGAAAGATGATCTGGTCGGCGAAGGCGGCATCATGGACCTTTGGACGCGCGAGGCGCGTCTCTTCAAGTACGGCTCGGGCACGGGCACGAACTTTTCATCGCTGCGCGGCGAGGGTGAGCCGCTCTCCGGTGGCGGAACTTCGTCCGGACTCATGAGTTGGCTGCGCATCGGCGACCGGGCCGCAGGCGCGATCAAGTCAGGCGGAACCACGCGCCGGGCCGCGAAGATGGTCTGCCTCGACGCCGATCACCCCGACATCGAAGCCTTCGTGAACTGGAAGGTGCGTGAAGAACTCAAAGTCGCCGCATTGGTTGAAGGTCTCAAGCACCTTGGCGACGATCAGAAGTCGCTTGCGCAATCGCTTGGCTTGAAACTCAATTACGACTTCAACGGCGAAGCGTACTACACCGTCAGCGGACAGACTTCGAATACCTCCGTTCGTCTCACCGATGCGTTCTTCAAGGCAGTGGATGAAGACGGCGAGTGGCACCTGCGCCGCCGCATTGATGGCAAGATTTCCAAGACATTGAAAGCCAAGGAACTGTGGAACCAGATCTGCCGCGCCGCCTGGCGGTGCGCTGACCCCGGCGTGCAGTACGACAGCACGATCAACGCCTGGCACACCTGCCCCAACTCCGGCCGCATCAACGCGAGCAATCCGTGCAGCGAGTACATGTTCCTCGATGACACGGCGTGCAATCTCGCATCCATCAACTTGATGCTGTTCTACGATGCGGATCGCCGCCGCTTTGACCTGGATGGCTACGAGCACGCGATCAACCTGTGGACGATCGTGCTGGAAATCAGCGTGCTGATGGCGGCATTCCCGTCCGAGGAAATCGCCCGGCAGTCATACCGATTCCGCACTCTTGGCCTGGGCTACGCCAACCTGGGCGCGATGCTCATGCAGGCGGGCATTCCATACGACAGCGATGACGCCCGCGCGATTTGCGGCGCACTGAGCGCGATTCTGACCGGCCGCTCGTACGCGATGAGTGCGCAGATGGCCGGCGAGTTGCAGCCGTTCCCGGGCTTTGCGAAAAACCGCGAGGTGATGATGCGCGTGATCCGCAATCACCGCAGGGCTGCCCACGGCGTGCCGCGCGATTCCGACGCGTATGAGGGTTTGCAAATCAAGCCCGTGCCCATCGATCATGAACGGTTTGAAGGCGAGCGCATGAACCTGGCCAACGCGCACGACATCCTCGATCGTGCCACGCGGTCCTGGGATGATGCGCTGGAACTGGGCAACAAGTACGGCTACCGCAACGCGCAAGTCACGGTGATCGCGCCGACGGGAACCATCGGCCTGCTCATGGATTGCGACACCACCGGCGTGGAGCCTGACTTCGCGCTGGTGAAGTTCAAGAAACTCGCAGGCGGCGGCTACTTCAAGATCGCCAACGCATCGCTGCGGCCGGCGCTGAAGTCACTGGGCTATGACGCGCAACAGGTCGATGACATCGTTCGCTATGTCATGGGCACGCTGAGCATCGACACTCCCCTGCCCGTGTCCATGCAATCCAGCAGCAAGACGTTCCGCGATTTCCTGCATTCTCGCGGCTACAACTCCAACGAACTGGTGGAGGTCGAAAACAGCCTGCCCACGGTGTTTGAACTGGGCTTTGCGTTCACGGCATGGTCGATGCCGGCGAAGGTGCTCAAATCCATCGGCGTTGATCCGGAGAAAGCCAAGAGCGATTCGACCTTCAACGGATTGAAGGCGTTGGGCCTGACCTCGAAGCAGATCGATGAACTTAACCGAGTGATCTGCGGCACGCAGACCGTGGAAGGCGCGCCGCATCTTAAGAATGAGCATCTTCCCGTGTTCGATTGCGCCAACAAGTGCGGCGCCATCGGCAGGCGGTTCATCGCGCCGCAGGGTCACATCCGAATGATGGCGGCAGCCCAGCCGTTCATCTCCGGCGCGATTTCCAAGACCATCAACCTGCCGGAAGAGGCCAGCGTGAAGGACATCGCCGACGCTTATTGGCTGAGTTGGGAATTGGGATTGAAGGCCAACGCGCTGTATCGCGACAACAGCAAACTCAGTCAGCCGCTGAACACCAAGTCCGATGTCGATGCGGACGAAGACGATGAGAACGCCGAGGAAGTGGAGGCTGTCCTGGGGGAAGTATCAACCGAAGTTGCGGAAGCGGCGCGTGCGATATCGACCTTGTCGACCTCTTCCGCGTCCCACGGCAACGGCGCGGCGATTCCGGCTCCGGTGACCCTGCCCCAGGTTGAGCCGACGTACGTCGAGCGCATCGTCGAGCGCATCATCGAACGTCCGATGCGCCGGCGTCTGCCCGATACCCGCCACAGCATCACGCACCACTTCAACGTGGCCGGGCATGAAGGCTATCTCACGGTCGGCCAGTATGAAGACGGTTCGCCGGGCGAGTTGTTCATCACTATGAGCAAGGAAGGCTCGACGATCGGCGGGTTGATGGATTCGCTGGGCACGGCGATCAGCGTCGCCTTGCAATACGGCGTGCCGGTGGAAAGTCTTGTCACCAAGTTCGCCCACCAGCGGTTTGAACCGATGGGCATGACCACCAACCAGGACATTCCCTTTGCCAAGAGCCTGGTGGATTACATCTTCCGGTGGATGGGCATGGAGTTCATCACCGGTTATCGCGAGGCCAACGCTCCCCCGCGAGGCCAGTCCGGCAAGAAAGCCGCGGACGGCGCGGCGACGCCGGCGATTGATGCACGGATGCAGAACAAGGAGGACCGCTCGTGGACCAAGCACGAATCTCACGGGGACGGATCGAAGACAAACAACGGCGCCAATCGAATCACCAATGGCGCGATGATTCGGCTGGTCGAAACCACCGACCTGGCGAGGACCGACGCGACTGCAGCGAAGG
>CAMPIL010000026.1 GCA_946886375.1 uncultured Phycisphaerales bacterium | reverse complement strand
CACTTGTCGAGAAGATTGTCAACTCAGTTGACGCGAGGCTTATGAATGCATGTCTTGAGGCAGGTATTGATCCGACGTCATCAGCTGCACCTCCAGACATTCGTTTAGCCGTCGATCGATTCTCCAGTGGGACAGGTGGTGCCCTTAGAGACTGGGCTGCCGCAGCACGCCGCGCCGAGGCCGAGAACATTACGCTGGCAGTGACTGGCGCCCGCCGCCATCCCAACATCACTATCGTTGATAAAGGTGAGGGGCAGATTCCGTCAAATGTTCCCTCGACTTTCATGTCAATCGACAAGAGTAATAAGTTGCGCATTCCCTTTGTGCAAGGCAAGTTCAATATGGGGGGCACGGGGGTGCTGAAGTTTTGCGGCGAGCACCGCTTCCAACTTCTCATTACAAGGCGCAACCCAGCAATTTTGACTGCGACCGAAAAGAGCAAGGGCGAGGCAACGCGTTGGAGCGTGACCATTTCGCGTAGACAACTGCCTAAAGGTGGTGCCGGCCAGGTTCGAAACTCAGTATTTTCCTATCTCGCGCCCCAAGATGCTTCTGTATCCAACAAAGGCGAAGTCCTCACGTTCTTGGCCCCATCGCTACCACTGATGCCAGAGTACAACGTACCTTACAAGCGAGTGGTCGAGTTTGGGTCGGCAATTAAGCTGTTCGACTATGACATGAAGGGTTTCTCAAGTCATATCCTAATGAAGGATGGATTGCTCTACCGACTTGAAGCACTGCTTCCGGAGATTGCCTTGCCAGTCAATCTCCATGAATGTCGAGATTTCGGTGGCAAGACTGAAAAGAGTTTCGTCACACCGCTGGCTGGCCTAACTGTGAGATTGGAAGATGGCAAGGGCGGCAATGTAGAAGACGGTTTTCCAGACAGTGTTCAGTTTCAAGTTCGCGGCGAGCGGATGACGGCCAAGATTTACGCTTTCAAGGAAGGACGAGCCGCAACTTATACTACTAATGAGGGCGTCATTTTTTCGATCAACGGACAAACGCATGGGACTTTGCCTAAAACGCTTTTTGGTCGGAAATCTGTTCGATTGGGCCGCCTGGCGGAATCGCTGTTGGTGATGGTAGATTGCAGTGAAATTACCGTTAACGCTCGCGAGGACCTCTTTATGAACAGCCGCGATCGGTTGAGCCAACACCAATTGCGGAAGGACATTGAGGCGGAGATTGAGGAGATTCTTGCCAAGCATCCGAAATTAAAGCAACTTGCAAACGACAGACGCGAGCAGGAGATAAGCGAACGCTTGGCCGACAGCAAGCCATTGGAAGAGATTCTTGGCACGATAATCAAATCGTCGCCGACTCTCACAGCGCTATTTCGCACAGGGCAACGGCTTAACAGCCCATTTAGGCGCAAGCCCGGCGAGCAGCATTCGTCGCTAAATGGGCACGGTGACGGCAGCCAGAGCGGGGAGAGGCGTGGAAGCGCAACGTTTGCTGGCAAAATCCATCCAACGTATTTTCGGTTCCGCCACAAGAAAACTGGTGAGATTCTCATTCGCGATTGCGAGTATGATCGTCGATGTCGCATCTCGCTCGAAACTGATGTCGTGAACGAATACTTCGAGCGTTCGTCCAACCCGGGTTGTTTTAATGTTGAGATTGTCGATACCGATAATGAACGACACCAAGGGCTTAGCCCACAGAGCAGCGTCATACTGCACAACGGGCTCGCGCATTGGAGCATTGTGTTGCCTGAGGATATTGAAATTGGTGAGACGCTGACAGTTCAACTAAGTATCACTGACCCAACATTACATGAACCATTCGTCAATCTGGCGCGACTGTCGATTGTACCTCAATCAGCGCACCACGGAGGTACCGGTGGACGTCGCAAATCCAACTCCCTCGGCGGCGGTGGCGATCAGCCTGATGGTATCACAATGCCAAACATTGTTGAGGTAAAGCAGGATGCCTGGATTGAGCACAAGTTTGATGAGAAGTCGGCGTGCAGGATCATTCAAGAGACCGATGGAACATATACCTACTATATAAACATCGACAACCTATTCCTTCTGCACGAAGTCAAACATGGAAAGGACGATGCTTCATTGCTCAACGCCAAATTCAAATTTGGAAATGTGTTGATTAGTATGGCGTTGATCCAGGACGCACAGCACAACGGAAAGAATTTGAATGGAAATGGAAGCGAGGGAAACGGCCATCAAACGATCGAGGAGCGAGTGTTGGGAACTACTCGCGCTATGGGCGCATTCGTCATTCCGATGATTAATTCTTTGGGTGCACTAACTGCAGCGGATGTAGCAAGCGCAGCAGCGGCCGGTGATGAGGAATAGCAAGATCAACGCGTTCGGTGAATCAGCACTACCTCGGTGGCACTGTTTATTCGACCCTTTGTGCACGCATGCCATTTTCGATTTGGCACATGACGCCAAATTCGTGATTGCGCCTGTTGCACCTCGCGGAATCCGGCGGCGTCCATATTCCGAAGGTATACCGGTAATTGAGCGTCAGGGCGATTGAATGCGAGCATCTGAACGATAATGCCATCTCGCTCCATTACAGAGCGTATAGCCTTTAACGTCTTGAGGGATGCAGCGAAATAATCTTGGCATAATGGATCGCTGCGGTCTCCAAAGTTATAGAATGAAGACGCTTGGCCGTCATTCGTGCCGGCAATCCAATATGGCGCAGGCGTTTCGCGCCTTCCATCGACCTGCCATCGATGGTAGAGCATGTGAACGCCGGGGTATGGTGGACTTGTTACCACGAGACGAACTCGGTGGCGGTTACAACCGAACACCGCCGCATCTGAAATGGCCGACGCGTCGAGGTTTGTCAAAACAAATTCGGGCCATTCGGTATGATTGCGCGGCATTGCCCGCATCAATTCGCAAAGACCAGAGAGCATTGAGTGAACATCCTCGATCAATCTTGCGCGGAACTCCCAAGCGTGCGTTTGACGTTTGCGGCCATCTAGTGCCCATTGGGAAGCGCGGAGCACGGCGCATCTCGCAAAATCCCGTGCTGGGCCGGTAGGCAATTTTTCAATTGTGACCAGCGCGCCAGCAACAATCTTGGAAACGAAACGAGCGCGAACGAGATTCAGATTCCTCATCTTGCGCTTTTCGAAAGTGTGCTCGATCTGCTTTCGTGGTCTGCGGTATGAAAGCGTCGGAACGACTGCGTTCGCCCAGTGACATATTGCACGTGTTTCCCAAGATGTCAGGGGAGTTGTCTTCACACGTGCGATGAATGTTGCGAGAGAGTTCAGATCATTCCCAACGACCTTTCGACCTCTAATAAGCGCTTCGATCACTGTGGTGCCACCTCCCATAAATGGATCCATCACCAGATCGCCGGGCTTGGAAAAACACTCTATGGCTGCCGCCGCAAACTGTGGTGAGAAACGCGCTGGATATCGGTAAAAGCAGTGCGTTAGGCCGCTTACGGGTTTCGGATCGCGAGCCGCTGAAGTAAGCTTATTGATCGTTTTCTTGCTCAACTGCATCATGTAATTGTACCTGGCACGCTGCCAGGTATCGGCCTGGTAGTATACCAGGCATGAAAATCGATGGCAAGAACCTCAGTGAGCAGTTGCGTTCGGCGTTGAGGACGTGCGGGCACTCGTTCTATGAAATCAGTAGGGCAACCGAGATCGATGAGGGCACGCTTTCGAAGTTCGCGAGCGGAAAGGTGGGTTTGCGCTTGAGGAGTATTGACGTTCTGGGAAGATTTTTGGGGCTCAAAATCGCTCAACGAGAGTAACTGTTGGCATCATCCCCACTATCACGAACACGATCCCGCAGCCCAGTTCAGGCTTCGACAAACAACGCGGCGTATGTTCGACCTGCTCGATAACGCGGTTCAAACCGCGACCGACAAGACAGTCGCCCCGCGAGCGTGCTTTGTAATTGATGTTCACGACCTCGCGGATTGACACGGTCCGGCTCGCATCGTGCGTTCATCTTCGCTTGGTCTTGCGTGCGTGCTCCGGCTCCGCTGTCCGCAGTGTCGCTGCGAGTTCGATGATCTGCTCATCGGACTGGGCGTAGTGCAGTTCATCGGTCAGGCCGGCTTCGGTGATGATCTGGCGGGCTTCTTTGACCTGGGCTTTTCGCATGCGGTACTTGTGGCCGTATTCGCGCTTGCGCGCGGCGCGCAACTGCCTTTTCATTTCGCGGTAATCCTCGGCCACCGTGCCGTGCGGCACGCCTTGGATGTTTTCGCGCGCCATCTCGTACTTGTATCTTGAGAATTGATTCAATGGCACGGCGAGGGCGGCGGGGTTCGCCGCGGGCGTGGTGTCGGGCCGCTTGTTGCGGCGGCGCCAGCTTTGGCGGACGGTTTCGGGGTGGTTGCCGTAGTGCACGCCCAGGCATCGCGGGCACAGGAGGACGCGCGGCTGCATGATCGGGCCGTAGCGCGCGATCAGCTTGTGAATGAACGAGTCATACGGCTGGCGCGAGCGAAGACGATCGGGCAGCGAATTGATCCAGAGTTGTGCTGCGTAGGCGTCGATCGCCTCGGCTTGCGTGCACTGCACCATCATGAGTTTGAAACACCGCTGCGGGCACTTCTTGGTGTTGGGATGCTCGCGGCCGGGCTTGCGCGTGGAGAGCGGCGGCAGAAAGAGATTCGAGATTGGGAGTTCAGAATCCGCAGGCAATTCGGATGACGCAGACATGGATTTGGGCTGATTGCGTTTTGAGGGCATCGGCGACATCGCCGACATCTGTGGATTGATCTTTAGTTCGCGTTGAAATCCAGGGCAGATGAGGAAATAGACCGGGTGAATGCGCGTAGGGTATTGCCAGTGTTCGATGCGGATGGGTTGGGACCATTCGCCGGTGAGGCCGATGATTTTGTTTCTGCACGCGCCCTTGTTGGGGTTGCTGTGCAGGCCGCGGTCGGGCGGCCAGGCGACGGGATTGGCGCGGTTGATGCGGGTGCGGAAGCGGTGCTTGGAGGGTTTGACTCGTGCATCGGTCGTGGTCGATCCGCCGCGCATGACGTGGGCGCGGCTGGTTCGGTAATCGCCTGCGAGTGTGCGGGGCAGGCGCGTGGCGTGCAGTTCGTGCAGTTGCCGCGCAGTGATCGTGAAGATTCCGGTGGCGATGCGGCGGGAGCCGTCGGAAAACTTGCGGAGCGCGGGCGCTTGGTTGGGGAGCGGGAACGTGGCGTTGGATTTTCTCCAGCGCGAGCCGTGCTTGGTGTGGACGAACTCGATGCAGCCGGCAAGTTGTCGGAGTTCGGAGAGTCGGATTTCGATGCACGCCGAGCGATCGAGCCCGCCGCGCAGGTTGCACCAGGACGGGAGCGCGTGCATCGTGGGAAAGTTTGGCAAATGTAAGGGTTCCACGCCTGGATTATGGCGTGGGAATTGCAGGGTGCAAGAGTGCGCTGCAAGCGATTTGCATTGCTGGGAATTGGTGCGACAGCAGGGAATGGGAGCGAGCGTGCGCTGCTGAAGGAGCCGTGCCCGCGTCGGGGGCGGGTTGTGAAAGGCGTGTGCGTTTTGCGCGCGCGTTTGTGCGCGTCGGGATTTCAATCACGCGACCATTTGGTTGAGATCGGGTGGCGGATCGAGATGCAGGGTGAAACGGTGGATTGCGCCGGTTGGGGGAAAGCTCAGCGACGCTTCGCCTCGCAGCTCGGATCGCGCGAAGCCGCGCACGAGTTCCAGGCCGACGCTGGATTTGGGTTTGTCGGTTTGCGGAGGCGGGCCGCCTTCTTCGATCCAGCGCATGATCATTTCGCGTTCGCTGCGCGTGGGATCGGACTGGATGGTCCACTTGACGGTGACCACGCCGCCGGGCTGGCTGAGCGCGCCGTACTTGACGCTGTTGGTGAACAGTTCGTGCAGCATCATGCCGAACGCGGTGACCTGGCGCGCGGCGACGGGCGTGTCAGGGCCGGCCAGCCGCAGTTGACCGGGCGCGCTGGGCGGCTGGAGCGCTTCGATCAGGCCGCGCAGCATGACGGTGGTCCAGTGATGGCGCGAGAGCAACTGGTGCACTGCGGCCATGGTCTGGGCGCGGCTGCGGATGGCGCCTGCGACTTCGCGCACATCGGTCTTGCCCACAGCGGTGATTTCGATCAATGAAATCAGCGACGCGAGATTGTTGCGCACGCGGTGATCCAGTTCGCGCAGCAGCAGCCGCTGCACTTCGTTGGCGTGACGCAGCGAATCCTCGTGCCGCTTGCGCTCAGTCACATCGCGCAGGATGACCTGGACGGCGTTGCGGCCCTTCCAGGGCACGACGCTGGCGGCGACTTCGGCGTCAACGATCGAGCCGTCGAGCCGGATGATCCTGCGATCCGATAGCGGAAGCGATTCGCCTGAATTGAGCAGGTCGGCGATGCGGCGCTCAATTTCGGAGATCGAATCAGCTTGAAGAAAGTCGCGATACGACTGGCCGATGAGTTGCTCGGCCGATTCGGCGCCCACGAGCGTCGCCGCAGCGCGATTGGCGAACACCGCGAAGTCGCCCTGGATGATAATCATCGGGTCGGGGCTGAGCTCGGCGAGGCGGCGGAAGCGTTCCTCGCTTTCGCGCAGGGCGGATTCGGCGGCGCGGCGGTGGGTGCGGTCGCGCATGATCTTGACGAAGCCCTGCAGTTTGTCATCTGAATCGCGCATGGGCATGAGCAGCCCGCTGGCCCAGAACCGCGAGCCGTCCTTGCGTTCGTGCCAGCGTTCATCGGCGGCGCGCCCACCCTGTTCGGCCTGCTGCATTTCGCGCTCGGGCACGCCTGCGGCGCGGTCTTCCTCCGTGAAAACAATGGCGGTGTTGCGTCCGGTGATTTCAGTTTCGTCATAGCCGAACATCCGCTGCGCGCCCACGTTCCACTTCGTCACCCTGCCTTTCAGATCGATCGTGAAGATGGCGTAATCGACCGCGCTTTCGATGACCATGTTGAGTTCTTCTTCGCTGCGGCGAAGGGCTCGCTCGGTGCGCTGGTGATGGTTGATTTCCTGCTCCAGGCGCCTGGCGTAGTCTTCGGTCTGGGCGTGAGCGCGCATGGCCGCGAGCCGGGCGCGGCGCTGCATCACCGCTGCGACCAGAATCAGCATCGCGACCAGAAACGATCCCACCGCGCCCACAACGTCGGCGGCGGTGAACGTGCCCACGGGCGGATCAAACAGGTACACCGAAGCCGCGAAACTCAGCAGAAGGCAGAACAGTCCGGGTCCAAACCCGCCGTACATGCCCGCCAGCAGCACCGCGGGATGAATGAAGATGTACGCCTGCGTGCCGTCGAGCACGGATTGAAAGAGCCAGCGGAGCAGAGTGTCGGCCCCGGCGAGGACGACAGCCAGGCCGTATGTTTTCACCCACGGCCGGCAATCAATCTGGTGGATTTGATCGCGCATGTGCATGGCGAAGTGAATGCTAGGGCGCGCGGTAAAGTCGCTGAGGCTACTCATCGCAACTCATCGCAACGCCAAGCGAGGTCAACCGGGATGAGGTGAGACAATCCCGGATCAGCGTCGAGGAATTGAGTTGCACTCCCTAATCGGAGCGAAGTTGGTCGGAAAAACCCAAGCGATGCAACACATCCAGAGCGGTCATGCCGCGAACGCGCACGATTTTCTCCGGACTGGCTTGGCCGGATTCGATGGAGACTTGCCTGGGCTTGATGCTCAACGCCCCGGCGAGCGTGCGGCAGATGGCGAGGTTCGCTTTGCCTGCTTCGGCGGGCGCGCTGACGCGGATTTTCAGTCGATCGCCCAGCGCCCCTGCGATCTGATCGCGCGAAGCCCCCGGAACCGCCTTGATCCAGAGCAGAACATCTGAGCCGGATTGTTCAACGCGCGGCGAGGCCATATCAGGCGAAGCGTAGCACATCGGATGAGTTGTATTTCAACGTTGCCGAGCGATTCACAGCCCACAGGCCGCTGGAACGTGCTGCCTGCGGGGCGCCGGGCACACCCGCGCTTTAGAATGCGCCGGTGCGCTTTGGCTATCCGCCACAACCGATTCAGGACTACATCAGCCAGCGATGGGTGAGGCTGTGCGGGCGCGAAATTGACGCCGATCAGTGCCAGTGGCTGGTCGGGCCGTGCGGCGATGTTGATCTGATCGCCGACCGCTTCATCATGCGATTGGCGCACGATGAGAATCTTCGCATCGAGCGATTGGCCAGCGGCGCGGGCTTGTTTGAAACGATTGATGAGATGAACCTGAGCGCCGCCGACCGCGCACGCTTGCGCCCTGAAATTGCCGGGTTCTATGAACGCACTGCGGATTACGATCTTGAGGTGTGGTCGCAATGGTGCATGGGTTTTCGGCCGTTTGGCGGCATGCTGCAGCGCATCTACAGCCGGCGGTTGCAGCAGTTGAACGTGCCGCTGCGGCCGCTGGACACTTCGCGCGGCATCACGAGCGAAATCCTGAAACTGCGCGATCCGGTCACCGGCGGGGTGCGCTACACCGTCTGGTATCGCGTGCTCAAGGCGACCCGGCACGTGATTTATTCGGGGGTGTACACCACGTGCACGCTGACCAATGGCCAGCGCTGCGTGAAGGTGATCTTTCCCCTTCCGCGCGGCAGCGCGACGGTCATCATGTCCATCAGCGTCGGACCCAACGGCGAACTGCACCTGGAATCAAGCGGGAGGCGATTCGGCGAGCCGGGGTTCTACTTTTATCTGACGGATTCGCGCGGCGGGCATTGGGCCAAATACATTCGCTCATTTCGCGAGCGAATTTCGGTCTTTGTGGATGACGAAGGCACGTTGCGCGCCGACCACGTTTTGCGCTTGTGGCAGTTCCGCGCGCTGGAGCTGCACTACAAGATGACGCCAACCAGAGCGGGCGTGATGGCTTGAAGCGTGAAGTGATTCAGGCGCAGCACTCAAAAAATGGCAGGACGAAATCCTGTTCAAGGTACCATGATGCGGTATGGTTGATGCCCAGACATCTCAAAATGATTCACAGCGCGTGATTTGCTGCCCCAAATGTAACTATGACCTGCGCTCGCAATTGCAGCCGCCAGCGCCTGGGATTGTGCACTGCCCGGAATGTGGACTTGCGACTTCCAGCTATGGACTATTGCATCCTGCGCGGCGTACCAGGAACCTTATGGTGTGGGATTTGATCATGCCCGTGCCATTGGCGTCAATTGTCATCACCACATTCGCATTGATGTTTGATAATTTCACCGGCTTCGCGTTCCTATGGCTGATCCCACTTGCCGGCTTGCTCCATGTCTGCGTATATACTCGCAAAGAAATCATACGGCGCGCGACGTCGTCCGCATGGGACAGGCTTGAAATCGGGTTCATCCACTTCACATTGGTGTTCATCTGGGATGTGATAGTGATTGTCGGCGTCGCATTCTTGCTGGCAAGCAGGTGGCGCGCACATTGAACGACGCCAGTCGTGTCGGCCTCACGGTACTCTCGATTCTGCGTTTGGCCGCGTTTTCCATCTTGAGGCGTTGAAGTCTTTGCGCGTGGTTGAGGTACGATGCAGGGCAATGAGCGACGCCCCACCACCCCAATCTGATCCGCAGCGTGCGATTTGCTGCCCCAAATGTAACTATGACCTGCGCGGCCAACTCGGGCCGCCGGTACCGTTTACAGTGCAATGTCCAGAGTGTGGCGCTCACTTATCGACGCTGAATTTGCTGAGGCCTCGCACGCATCTTTCGCTTCTGAAGCTTGCACTTTGGACCGTACTGCCGATGCCGATCGGCAGTCTGCTCATTCTCGTCGGATTGATTCTCACCCAATCAGAGGTGGTACTGATCATTTTGATGCTGTACGGTTCTATACTCGGCGCGATCTTTGCGGGGATACATGCATCGACGCTGGCATTCCTTGTGGCCATGCACCTCAGCGACAGGGCACACCGATCCCTCCTGTTTGCGTCATGTGTGTTGCTGTCAACTTTTCTTTACGATGGTGCGATTGTACTTGCGCTGAGTCGATTCGTTGTGTTTCGATGTTGAGAGCATTGAAACTGCACAAGGGTTCCTCGCCGCTGAAGCGGCTCGGCCGGTCCGGCCAGGTTCAAGCACACTTCCTTCATTCTTCCAGCACGCTCTTGCGCCGCAGAATGTGGTGATAGTGCTGCGCGAAGCGGTGCGCTTCATCGCGCATCGCCTGGCACAAACGCAACCCCGGATTCTCGCGGCCAAGGCGAATGGGCTCGGCCCGCTCTTGCACGTAGATCAACTCTTCCTTCTTCGCCAGCGAAATCACCATGGGCGGCTTCACCTGCAACTGCTCAAACGCTTCGAGCGCCGCGTGCAACTGGCCCAGCCCGCCATCGATGAGAATCACATCGGGATAGAGTTCGTGCCCCTCCCCCGCTTCGCGATACCTGCGGCTGACCACTTCGCGGATCGCCATGTAATCGTCATTCGCCGCGGTTCGAATCTTGTACCGGCGGTAGCCGTCCTTGAACGGCCGGCCGTCGATGAAGCAGACTTTCGATCCGACGGTTTCGTCGCCTTCCAGGTGCGCGATGTCGATGGCCTCCATCGCACGGATGGGCTGGTCCATGCCAAGCGTTTTCTGCAATGACCGCAGCGCGGCGGCGGGATCGGTGGCGAAGACGGTGACCTCGGGCTGCCAGTCGCTCTCGCCGCCGAGTTTGCGCTTCTCGCGCTCATCGAGTTTTTCGATCGCGGTGATCTGGTCGCGCAGCGACGCGGCCTTCTCGAAGTCCAATCGCCTGGATGCTTCTTCCATCTCGCTGCGCATCTCGCGCAGCATCACGCTGCGCTTGGAGCCAAGAAAGCGAATGAAGCGATCGACATCGGCGTTGTACTCCTCGCGGGAAATCTTGTTGGCGCACGGCGCGGTGCATTGATCGATGGCGTGCAGCAGACACGGGCGGAAGAACCTGTTCTTCGGATCATCCGCGTGAATGTCCAGCGAGCAGGTGCGGTACTTGAACACCCGCTGCAGAAGTTGAATGGCTTCGCGCAGCGCGCTGACCGAAGTGAACGGCCCGAAAATTTTCGCCCCGCGGAAGTTTTCATCCGCGGGCGTGCGCGTGATGTACACCCCCGGAAATTCATCGCGCGTGGTGATGGCCAGGTACGGGTACGTCTTGTCATCCACAAGCCGTGCATTGAAGCGCGGCTTGATGTCCTTGATCAGGCGGCTCTCCATGAGCAGGGCTTCCCATTCGCCCTCGCAATCGATGGTGTCGAAGTCGCAGATGAAATCGAGCATCGCCTGTTTATTGGGACCGAGATCGACCGAAGGCACGAAGTACGACCCCACGCGATTGCGCAGCGACCCCGCCTTGCCCACGTAGATCACGTCGCCGGCGGAGTCTTTCATCAGGTACACGCCGGGCGTGGCGGGCAGATTTCGGGCTTTGTTCGCCAGGTTTTGCAGGCGATCTGAGCCGCTGGAATTGGCTTGGGGAGCGGGAAGGGACATCGGGTGAACATTCTAGGAGCGGGTAGCATCAGTCCCGCGGCCGCACACGCAGCGAGGCGGCAGCCCGCAAGGACCGCTCAATTTGCCTTAGAGACACTTGCTAAAAAGGCGTTTTTGTGCGAAATAAGCCATCTCGCCCGGCCGTTTGGTGGATAGAATCGGCCTCAACCGTTTGAGTTCGAGTTCCATCATCGTTTTCCCTTGTTTCCGGCGCAGCCGGACCTCTGGAGGAGTCTTCAGCAATGAAAGCAATTTTCAACGTCATCGCCGTTTGCGCCGTCGTCGCCCTCGCGGGTTGTAGTTCCACCAAGTCCACCAGCGTGGCCCCCGGCGCGGTCGGCGAGAAGAGCGGCTGCTGCTCGGCCAAGACCTCTGGCTGCTGCGCGGACAAGGCCAAGACCGAAACAAGCATGGGCGCGATGGGCGAAAAGTCCTCCTGCACCAAGACCTGCCCGATGACCGGCAAGACCCAAACCGTCAGCCCGGGCGCCGTCAGCGACACCAAGAGCGGCTGCTGCGCGAGCAAGGCCAAGGCCTCGTGCGCGACCACCGGCAACTGATCTCCAGATTGATCTGATCTCATCGATTGACAACGCCCGGTTCACGCCGGGCGTTGTTGCTTTTTGCCGCCACGCATCCGCTGTACACTTTGCGGAGTCGCGCGAGGATGAGTCCCATTCACGCGACGGCGATGAACAAGGAGGTTTCGCATGCGACCGATGGCAGCAGTGATCGCGTTGATGATTGTGGTGGCGGCGGGCGGGTGTCAGGCCACCTCCGGCGGCGGATCTGATCCGGGTCGCTGGACCACCTTCGGCGAATCGCCCATGGGGCCGGGCGACGCGGTGACTATCGATTCGCTCGCCGGCGGCGAGCAGAACATCGTCGTGCATGGCACGATCGCGGACGTGTGCAAGAACATGGGGTGTTGGATGGTGGTGAAGGACGATGCCGGCCGGGAGTTGTTCGTGCGCACCAAGGGGCACAGTTATTTCGTGCCGCGCAATTCAACCGGCCGCGGCGTGGTGGTGCGCGGATCGACTCAGAAGCAGGTGCTGAGCGTGGACGAATTGCGCCACTACGCGGAGGACGCTCACAAGTCTGCAGCGGAGATCGCGGCGATCACGCAGCCGGAAACGCGCATCATGTTCTTCGCGGATTCAGTCATGATCGCCGGCAAAGGCTTGGACGAGCCGGTGCAGCAGTAAGGACGGCGCCGGTTTGGAAACGCTTCGCGCAACCCCAGCGAGGGGCGACGCCAGTGGTAACAACCCGCGACGCGGCACGAGAGTCAAAACCATCCTAAACTGTCGTTTGATGTCCACTGTCTTCATCCAAGGCGGACGTGTGATTGATCCGGCCAGCGGGTTTGATGCCACCGCTGATGTCTTGATCGTCGATGGAATCGTGCGCGAGATTTCATCGCATCGCGGTGAATTAACCACGGCGAGCCGGCAGTCGGGAACGCACGTGATTGATGCGGAAGGCTGCATCGTTTCGCCGGGGCTGGTGGATATTCACGTTCACTTCCGCGAGCCAAGCCCAGTGCATCGCGAGACCATCGCCAGCGGCGCGGCGAGCGCGGTCAACGGCGGATTCACCACCGTGTGCGTCATGCCCAACACCACGCCGGCGCTGGATTCGGCGGCGTGGGTCGAGTTCATTCATCACAAGGCCGCACTGGCGAAGAAGGCGCGGGTGTTCGTCGTCGGCTGCGCGACCAAGGGGCGCAAGGGCGAAGAGGTTGCCGAGATCGCCACGATGACGCAAGCCGGCGCGGTGGGATTCTCCGATGATGGCGAAGTCGTTGCCGACGCGGGCGTAATGAGCAAGGTCTTGCGCACCGTCGCGGCGCACAAATCAGTGTTCATGCAGCATTGCCAGGAACCGTCGCTGACTCGCGGCGGGGTGATGAACGCAGGACCGCTGGCGACCAAACTGGGATTGGGCGGCTGGCCTGCGGTGGCCGAGGAAATCATCATCGAGCGCGATGTGCGGCTCAACCGCGACATCGGCTGCGCGTATCACGCCCAACACGTGTCCAGCGGCGGGTCGGTCGAGATCATCCGGCGCGCCCGTGCCGCCCGCCAGCCGGTCAGCGGCGAGGCGAGCCCGCACCATCTTCTGCTCACGGAGGACGCCTGCGAAGGCTACAACACCAACGCCAAGATGAATCCGCCCCTGCGAACCCGGCGCGACATCGATCAATTGAAAGAGGGAATCGCAGATGGCACGATCACCGTGCTTGCGACGGATCACGCCCCCCACCTGCCGGAAACCAAGAACACCGATTTCGCCAGCGCCTCGTTTGGCATCGTTGGGTTGGATTGTGCCCTGCCTTTGTACGCCAAGGCACTGGTTGAGGACGGTGTGCTCGACTGGCCGCAGATGCTGGCGATGATGACGATTCAGCCGGCGAAACTCGTCGGGCTGGACGGGCGCGGAATCGGCAAATTGGGCGTGGGATTGCCCGCTGACGTGACGATCATCGATCCCGAACTGTCCTGGACGATTGATGTGGCTGATTTCGCAAGCGCCGGCCGGAACTGTCCATTTCACGGGTGGAATGTTCGCGGTCGGGTGCTTGGGACGATCATGGGCGGACAGGTCATGCTGGAGCGTCGGGCGGCGAAAACAGCCGCAAACGCGGGGTGAAATTGATGCGCAGCGAAATCGCGGGGGTTGGACTGATGCGATTTGATTGAATCGCAATGAGTTTGTACACTAACCTCTTCGCTCTGGACTTGGTGGGAGCGATTCAACCCTCCGTCGCAGTGGGCGGTGCTGGTTGAAGACCCTATCCTGTAGGAATGATGGCGGGATCGCCCGTTGGCGATGCCTGCCCAACAAGCGCCCTTGCGCGGGGCGGCAGCCGGTTGTTCACCCAACGCCGGCCCCACTGTACGCACCGCGGGTGTCGCTGCAGAAAGGCACGTGTCATGACATCGCTCGTCAAAGACCTCATTGAAGCTGGCATTCACTTCGGCCAGCGTCGCGCCAGTTGGAACCCGAAGATGGCTCCCTACATCTTCGGCACGCGAAACAAAATCCACATCATCGACATCCGAGAGACCATCAAGGGACTGCTGCTGGCCAAGAAATTCACCCAGCGCATCGTCTCTGAAGGCAAGGACATCTGCCTCATCGGCACCAAGCGTCAGGCGCGGGCATCCATCGAAAAATGCGCGCAAGAGGTCGGCATGCCGTACGTCACCGAGCGCTGGCTTGGCGGCACGCTCACCAACTTCCGCACCATTCGCGACCGGCTCAAGCGGCTTGAGGAACTCGAGCACCTGGATCAGTCCGGCGAGATTCAAACGTATTCCAAGAAGATGATGTCGCAGTTGACGCGCGAAAAGGCCAAGATCACGCGCAACCTGCAGGGCATTCGCACCATGCACAAACTGCCGGGCGCGATGTTCGTGGTGGACGTGACCCGCGAAATCAACGCTCTTCGTGAAGCCCGCAGCCTGGGCATTCCCACCATCTGCCTGATCGACACCGATGGCGATCCGGACATGGCCGACATCGTGATCCCGGGCAACGACGACTCGATGCGCTCGATCGACGTGGTGGTGCGCGAGATCGCCGAGGCGATCAAGCAAGGCAAGGCCGGCCGCGCCGCCGCGGCCGAGGGCGCTGATGAGCAGCCCGCCGCCGCCCCGGCCCGCCGGCGTTCATCGCGCAGCCAGTTCCGGGCTGAATCGCCCGCGCCTGAGGCTGGCGACGATACGCCTGAGCCGGTGTCCAGCGCGGCCGAGCAGAGCGCGTAATATTCAAGATCGCGTTCGGATGTGAGTTCGCCGCGCGGAAACGAGTCAGCGGCTCGTTTGACGATCATCGCGGCGGGTTCGGCTCACGATCCCGCACGCCCCAGTTCAGCGACGGAGAGCACCATGACCACCACCAACGTGAGTTTCACCCCCAAAGACGTGATGACCCTGCGCGAGAAGACCGGCTTGGGCATGATGGACTGCAAGGCCGCCCTGACCGAAGCCGGCGGCGACATGGCCAAGGCCGAAGAACTCATCCGGGCCAAACTCAAGGGCAAGATGGACACCCGCACCGAGCGCGTCACCGCTGAGGGACGCATCGCCATCGCGATCAGCGGATCCGAGGCGGCGATCGTGGAAGTGCGCACCGAAACCGACTTCACCGCGCGCAACCCCGAGTTCACCGCCATGGTGGACGAGGTCGCCAAGTCCGCGCTCAAGCATCCGGCCGGCGAACTCAAGGCCGATTCAAGCATCACCAAGCGCATTGATGATGTCCGCATCAAGACCGGCGAAAACGTCAACTTCTCGCGCGGCGAGCGGTTGAGCGGCGGGCAGTTCGGCGTGTACCTGCACCACGACGGCAAGCGCGGCGCACTCGTGCAGGTCGAAGGCGGCTCGCTCGATCAGAACATCCTCAACGGCATCGCCACGCACGTGGTGGGCTTCCATCCCACGCCCATCGGCATCAGCGCGGCGGATGTTTCCCAGGACACCGTCGAGCGCATCCGCGCCGAGGCGATCGCAGAAGCCAAGGAATCGGGCAAGCCCGAGCAGATCGCGCAGAAAATGGCCGACGGACGCGTGGCCAAGTACCTCAAGGAAAACACGCTGCTGGATCAGCCGTACGTGAAAGATCCCGCCGGCAAGCAGATCGTGAAGGAACTGCTGCCCAAGGGCGTGACGATCAAGAAATTCGTGCGCTACGTCGTCGGCGGATAATCGAGCAACAGCCGCTCACGACAAACGAACATGCAACGAAGCCCAGGGATTGCAATCCCTGGGCTTCTTCATTTGCAACTCAAAGAAATCGATCACACCGTGTTGCGCTGGCCAGCGGCATCGAACTGCAACTGCTCCGTAGAGCCCTTCATCGACGTGGTGTGAACCGTCTGGTTGCCCGACACCACGGTCTGCACTTCATCGAAGTACCCCGCGCCGACGAAACTCTGGTGCTTGAGCGCGGCGTAGCCTGCATCGCGTTCCAACTGAGCCTCGCGCTCCTGAAGGCAGGCATAGGCGGTCATGCCGTTGGTCGCGTAGCCATGCGCCAGATCGAACATGGACGCGTTGAGGGTGTGGAAACCCGCCAGCGTGACGAACTGGAACTGGTAGCCCATCTCGGTCAGCCGGTTCTGAAACTCCGCAACCTGCGCATCGCTCAGGTACTTCTTCCAGTTGAACGAAGGCGAGCAGTTGTACGCGAGCATCTTGCCTGGGAATTTCTCGTGAATGGCGGCGGCGAAATCGCGGGCCTCCTGCAAATCCGGTGTCTGCGTTTCGCACCAGATCAAGTCGCAATACGGAGCGAACGCCAGCGCCCGGGCGATCGCGTACTCCTGCCCGCCATGCACGACGTGATATCCGTCGGCTGTCTGATGCCGATTGAGGAACCGGCGATCGACTTCATCCACGTCGCCGCGCACCAGGTTTGCGTTGGCCGCATCGGTGCGGCCGATGATGATCGTCGGCACGTTCATCAAGTCCGCGGCCAGTCGGGCTGCGATGAGTTTCTGAATGAACTCGTGCACGGGCACGAGCACCTTGCCGCCCATGTGGCCGCATTTTTTCAGCGATGACAGTTGATCCTCAAGGTGAATGCCCGCCGCGCCAGCCTCGATCATCGCCTTGACCAGTTCAAAGACGTTGAGGGGCCCGCCGAACCCTGCCTCAGCGTCCGCGACGATGGGCAGCAGGTAGTGAATCTCATCGCCGCCGCTCATGTGCTGAATTTGATCGGCCCGCAGCAGCGCGTTGTTGATCTGCCGCAAGACATTCGGCACGCTGTTGACGGGATAGAGACTCATGTCGGGGTACATT
>CAMPIL010000025.1 GCA_946886375.1 uncultured Phycisphaerales bacterium | reverse complement strand
GTCATGCGCCGAAAGATCGGTGGGGGAATTCCGCGGTGTCAGATCGGGAATGTCAGCGTGCAAAGGAACATCGCTCATGTGCCGTGCTCCTTCGCCGGGTCAATCTCGCGCAGATACTTCCACGAGTAGAGTCCCGTTTCGTGCCCATCGGAAAAGCGAATGCGCAAAGCGTAATTGCCGACGAATTCCGCATCGACGGCCGTGAGCGGCCCGGTTTGCCTTGCCGTGCTTGCGGGCAGCACCGTCAGCGGATTCGTTGCCATTTCCTTGCGCAATTCTCTCGCGTCGGCCGACGGCGACATCTTGCGCAAATACGCTACGGAATAGAAACTCGTCGTGCCGTCGCTCCACTGCACGGTGAGCCCGCGGTCTTTCTTGAGATCGAGATGGAGCGGTCGAATGTCGATGCCGCAATTCTATGAAGTGCTCGTCGCTTCCGCAGGCCGTTGCGTCCGGCGCGTGCCGGTCTCTGCTACATTTGTGCCTCATGACTCCTGCCGCGCCGCCCGCCCATGTTGCCGACCGCCTGCTCGCCGCGATTGACTCCATGCGTGCCCCAGTGTGCGTGGGGATCGATCCTGTGGTCGAAAAACTGCCCCACGTGCTGCGGCCGAACGATGACTCTGCCGCCTCCATCGTGAGCGCGATTCGCGCGTTCTGCGAGCAACTGATTGAGGCGGTCATTCCGTACGTGCCGTGCATCAAGTTCCAATCCGCGTGCTTTGAACGGTACGGTTCTGTGGGTGTCAGCGCATTGGAGCAACTGATGGCCAGTGCGGGCCGGCACGCAGACCTCCAGGTCATTCTTGACGCCAAGCGTGGCGATATCGGCATTTCCGCGGACCATTATGCCGCGGCCGCGTTTCAACCAACCGTCAAACAGTCGACTCACGCAACGCCGGATTGGCTCACGATCAATTCCTATCTGGGGAGCGATGGCATTGAACCGTTCCTGAAGCACGAACGCCATGGCGCGTTCGCGCTGGTGCGCACGTCCAATCCGGGCGGCGATGCGATTCAGAATCTCGTACTGCGCGATGGCCGGACCGTCGCGCAGGCCGTGGGAGATTTGATCGCGCAAATCGGGTCCAGATACGTTGGCTCGCGCGGGTACAGCACGCTGGGCGCGGTGGTCGGCGCGACAAAGTCAGAAGACGTGATGAAACTTCGCCGCATCATGCCGCAGCAGATCTTTCTCGTGCCGGGTTACGGCGCGCAGGGCGGCGGAGTTGAAGACGTGCTGCCATGTTTCAACTCCGATGGCGCCGGTGCGCTCGTCACCGCCAGCCGCTCCGTGATGTACGCATTTACACCCAACGATGCGCGCTGGAATGAATCAGTCGCGAATGCCGCCGCCAAGTTCGCCGACGAAGTGGGTTCAGCCGTGGGCAAGCGATAGCGAGAGCTCAATTACGGCATTACTCCTATGGACGATCTTGGCGCCCTGTTTAGGCTGCGCCTGCATGGCAATGGCTGAGCCTGCTATGGAGTTATTATGAGCCTTGCGGACCGCGTTCCTTCCATGACAGGATTTTTGCTCATTGCTTCAGCATGCGCCCAAGCGATGGTCTTTGAGGGAATCGACCAAAGGGAGGCGATCAATCTGTATGTCGATGACGATGCGCCGCCGGGCGGGGATGGCTCCTCGTGGCCATCAGCGTTTCGATATCTGCAGAACGCATTGGCGTACGCGGCTGATCCTGTGAACGCCGTCACAGAAATCCGCACCGCTCAGGGAATGTACAAGCCCGATCAAGGCGAAGCGGGAATGCCCGGCACGCCGACTGCCGGTGATCGCAACGCGACATTCACCGTGTCTGCGGGAATCGCCCTGCGCGGCGGGTATGCGGGATTGATCAGCCAGAATCCAGATGAACGGGATTGGAACAAGTTCCCGACCATCTTCAGCGGCGATCTGCTGGGCAATGATGGACCCGCAGGATCATTTCAGAACTACGGCGACAACAGCCTGCACGTGGTCACGATCAACAGCAGCGCGCTGATTACTCTGGAAGGACTGACAATCACAGCCGGCAACGCGGTCATGGGCTTTGACGAACTGAAGGGAGGCGGATTGTTGGCGCATGATGCAAATTTGCTGATTGACCATTGCACGTTCATACAGTGCTCGGCGTATTCAGGCGGCGGCGCATCCGTGAACGACACATCCGTCACGCTTCACGATTCAAGATTCTTCCAGAATCTAGGGCGCCAGGCTGGAGCTTTGGAAATCCGGAGCAGCGCGGTGGTTATTGACCGCTGCAATTTCCAATCAAACAAGTCGACACTCTCTGTTGGAGGCGGAGCCATTGCCATACTGCAGTCAGTAGGAACGAAACCTCCCAGCACATGCACCATCAGTGACTCTGATTTCATCTCCAATCTGGCGGATGTCCCTGGCTTGGGCGGTGCGATTCGGCAATTTGGAATCAACAGTGTGCTCTCTCTCTATCGGTGCAATTTTGTAAATAACGTAGGTGATGTCGGCGGGGCCATTGTCGGCAACCCCATCGCCGAGGATTGCATTTTCGTTGGAAACGTTGCGGTGCAGGGCGGCGCCGCATGGGCAAGTGGGCGTTTTACAAGATGCCGCTTCCAAGATAGTTTCGCGACGTTTGAAGGCGGAGGTGTGAAAGCGTCCGCGTCTACCTTCATTCAATGCACATTCGCTGATAACGTCGTCAAGGCCCATTCAGGCGGAGCAGTGTACGGCTCTGGCAACTTCATCAATTGCGAAATGCGCGACAACTCAGCGTGGTTTGACGGCGGAGGCGCGGTTCACGTCGCCGGGGCGAGTAGCTTTGTGAACTGTCTCATCACCGACAACTCATCACGCGATCCCGGTGGAGCGGTCCGAATCGATCCTAACCAGCGCGCCTCGTTCATCAACACGACCATAACCAACAACACTTCGCTCACCACAACCGGAGGCATCTCAGCCGGCGGCAACGCCACGATTGTCAACAGCGTGATCCATGGCAATTCGAACGGCGATCTCGCCGGCAACGCGAACGTCTCCTACTCCTGCATCGGCGGGGGCTGGCCCGGAACAGGCAATATCAGCAGCGATCCAGTGTTCGTGGATGCGTTGGTTGGTGACTTTCGATTGCAGCCAGGCTCGCTCTGCATTGACGCGGGCGATACCACCGAACTTCCTCGCGATACGTTCGATCTGGACGATGATGGAATCCTCAAGGAACTGCTGCCGCTTGATCTTTGGAACCAGAAGCGTTTTCGCAATGATCCAGAGACGGTCAATTCGGGGAACACCGGAACGACCGGCTTGCCGGCGGTGGACATGGGCGCCTTCGAGTTTCAGCCGCCGGTGGACATCAACATGGATGGCGTCGTCAACGTCAGCGATCTGCTTTCGGTGATCAATTCGTGGGGCCCATGCGCCGTGCCTTGTCCTGCCGACATCGCCCCTTATCCTGCGGGCGACGGCCTGGTCAATTTTCAAGACCTGCTCAAGGTCATTCTGTCCTGGGGACAGTGAATCTCTCTTTCCAAGCCCGTTTTTTTCAGGAGAAGAACATGCGTTACGCCCACATCATCGTCCTGTTCAGCATCGCGATCCTTTGCCAGACGGCGTGGTCAGACCCGTGCTATGTAACCACCGCGGCGAGTGGAACAACGCAGTGAAGCAGTGCATCTCGGAAAACGAGGACTGATTCCAGAACCTCAACCGCACGCATTCCCCCTTATGAAGCCCTCGGAAGCAGTCCGTTGAAGCCCTCGGAAGCAGTCCGTGGGCTTCACTTTTCCAATCGCTTCACTCATCCGATGCCAGCATCAGTGAATCTCCAGCACATCCGCATCGCTGGGCGGCGATTGCGGCGAAGCCGTGACCGTGCGTGCGATGATCACCGCCGCCAGAACGATCAACGCGCCGCCGGCCATTTGCGGCAAGGTGAGCCGCTGTCCCATCAACCCCGCCCCCACGAGGACAGTCACCACCGGCTCCAGCGTTGACAGCATGGAAGTCTGCACCGGGCCGATGCGCTCCAATCCCACCAGCACCGCCGTGATGGCGATGACGGTGGAGGCCAGCGCCAAGAGCACGATGCCCAGCCATGCGTGCCCATCGCGCGGCAGTTCATCCCCACGGATCAGCGCGATCGCCCCCAAAACGCTCGCCGCGGAAAGAATCACAATCGTCGAGCCGGGGATCGCGCCCGCACGGCGGGTCATCGGCCCGCCGACCAGAATGTAAACCGAGTACGTCACGCAGCAGCCAAGCCCAAGCAGCACGCCCACAACAGGGTTGCCCCCGGCGACGCCGTCGCCGCTGCCATTCAAGATCGTTGGCCCGATGGTCAGCGCCAACCCGGCCAGCGCGAGAATGAGCGCGAGCAGCCTGCCGCCGCGCAGAGGCTGGTGGAGAAACAGCCATGCGTACAACGTGACGATGACGGGATAAATGTACAGCAGCAGCGAGACCAGCCCGACGGGAATGTGCCGCGTTGCGTGAAAGAAGAACATGGCCTCGCCGACGTAGAGCGCTGCCCCCATGCCGATCAACCCGAGCAGGATGCGGCCGCGCGGCCAGCGTTCGCCGCGCCCCACCATGATGATCGACATGATCGCGCCGGCGATGGCGAAGCGCAGGAACAGCATCATTTCGACACTGACGCCGGCATTCATCGCCCAGGACCCGAACAGCCCCATGAAGCCGAAGCCGATTGCCGCGATGACGACGAGTATGGCGCCGGACAGTTGCCGCATTCAGGTCAGGGCAGCGATTCCGCAAGGACTTTCTGCGCCTGCTCCTTGCGGAAATCGTGCAGTTTCGTTCGCAGCGCATCGTCTTCCAGCGCCAGGATCGCCACCGCCAGCAGCGCAGCGTTGGTCGCACCCGCCTTGCCGATGGCCAGCGTGCCCACGGGGATTCCGCCGGGCATCTGCACCATGGAGAGCAGCGAATCCAGCCCGCCCAACGATGAGGTCTGCATCGGGCATGCCAGCACGGGGATGATCGTGGATGCGGCGATGACGCCTGCGAGATGGGCCGCGCCCCCCGCCGCCGCGATGATGACTTTCAATCCACGCGCTTCGGCGGTTTCGGCGTACTCGGCTGCTTCGTGGGGCGTGCGATGCGCGGAAAGCACCCTGCACTCATGCGGCACGCCGAAACGCGACAGCGTCTGGTCGGCGTGCTGCATGGTCTCCCAATCCGACTTGCTCCCCATGATGATGCCTACGACAGGACGTTCAGACCGTTCAGACCGTTCAGATCGCTTTGCCATGCGCTGATTTATACCGGGTTTTCAACGGATGTGCCGGTCGAATAAGGCATCGTTCCGATCGGGTGCGGCAAGCCCTGCGGTATAGCGTCACATGGAAGGCAAACACACGGCACAGGAGCGACAATTCATGACACTTTCAAAGCAAAATTTCGTACGGTGTGCGTTGGTGCTGGCCGCAATAGCCGGCCTGTGCGGCGCACCATTCATGGGCGGCTGCGAGGACCTGCCCGGTTCAAGAACCGAGCAATCCACAGTGATCGGAGGGGCGGCAGGCGCGGGAATCGGCGCCATTCTCGCCAAGGAAAACCGGCTGCTCGGCGCACTCATTGGCGGCTTGCTGGGCGCGGGCGGCGGCTACCTCATCGGCGCCAAGACCGATTGGTTTGAAGACGACGACGAAGAAGTCCGCCAGGAAGCCCAACAGGCAGTGAACCAGGCCCAGACCAACCCGGCCACGCCCGAGGAGGCCCGCAGCGCACGCACCGCTGACATCAACAACGATGGCTTTGTCACGCTGGATGAAGTCGTCGCGATGAAGCAGGCTGGACTGAACGATCAGCAGATGATTAATCGGCTTGAAGCGACCGGCCAGATCTTCGATCTCAACGCCGAGCAGCGCCAGTACCTGCTCGATCATGGCGTGAGTCAGAACGTCATCAACCGCATGTTGGCGATTAATCGACAAGCGCGCGAGCGATATCTCGGCAGCGCGAATAACAATGATGTCATCAGTCAGCCGTCCAATCGCGACTGAACTGTGCCCGAACGCCGTTCTGAGTGCGTTGGTGAACCCTCTCCGATCGAGGGAGAGGGTTCATGGGTCCGGGAGGATTGATGGCGGAAATGTCCACGTGTGCCGCAGGTAGAACCGCTTTGCGACTACGCGCGAGAGGGCTTCATCGAACCTGTGGCAGGTGTAGCCGTGATCCAGCGCGTCCTGCACGATGGGGCGGAACTTCGCGTAGCTGAATTCAAAAATCGCTCATGAGGTTGGGCAGGAATGGATGACTCGGGCCAATGCTACACGCTCTTCACGCCGTGCAAGTTCGTTCAACAAGCCGCGGCTGCACGTTACAGGACTACCGGCTCAAACAGCACGCGATTGTGGTCCGGCCGCGCGAAAAACGCATCGATTCGGCTGATGCGGGTAATTCTGCGGATGAACCCTGCCGCCTTGACCAAGTCGATCTTCTGCTGGGACTCGAGGTATTCATGCGGCAAGTTCAGGCGCGCCGAGTAGAACGCGCAGCCTGCGTGGGCGATGAGCACGATTCGCTCCAGCCTGTGGGTTTCCACCAGGAAGTTGAGTTCATCCACGACGCCCTGTTCGGCAACATGCGCCTCGGTGTGCCCGGCCAGGCAGGCCGGTCCGCCGGGAAGAGCCACGCGGTCGTAGCGCGGCAGTTTCAAGGCGTTCTGCAGGAAGTCGTCAAAGTGCTCGCCCACGCGGCCGTCGCTGCAGTACATCGCCGCCGCGTGAATGCGCTGGGCGTCGTAGGGCAAAGTGCTTTGGTAATTCATCCATCGGCAATGTACCGGCAAAACGAAACTGGCGCAACCGCCGACTCAGGATCGGCTCGGTGAATCGCCTGCCATCTGCCCCTGCGCCTGCATGCGCATAGAATCGCAGGAAATGGCTGATGTGACCCTGCTTCGCGATCCCTGGCTTGTCGCGGCGTGGCCCGGCATGGGCAATGTCGCCGTCGGAGCCGCAGGCTACCTCGTGGTGAAAGCCGGCGCGAAACTGGTGCATGAGCTGCCTTCGCGCGAGATGTTCGACGTGCCGCACATCGATGTGCGCAACGGACTGGCCCGCGCCGGCCGCCTGCCGCGCAACATGTTCTTTGAGTTGCGCCTGCCAGACTCGCCGCGCGATCTGCTGGTGTTCATCGGCGAGGCGCAGCCGACCGTCGGCGGGTACGCCTTGTGCCATCGCATACTGGATTACGCCCAGCAGCGCGGCGTGCGGAATATCTGCACCTTCGCTGCGATGGCCTCGCAACTCCATCCAACCGATCAGCCGCGCGTCTTCGGCGTCTCCACCGATCCCCAACTGCTTGAGCAACTCAAGACGCTGGAAGTTGAAATCCTCAAGGAGGGGCAGATTAGCGGGCTCAACGGCGTTCTGCTGGCTGCGGGCGTGGAGCGCAGCATGCCGGGCATTTGTCTGCTTGGCGAACTGCCCTACTTCGCCGCGGGCGTTCCCAATCCCAAGGCTTCGCATGCCGCGCTGGAAGTTTTCACCACGATGGTCGGAGTGGACATCGACTTTGCGGAACTGGACCAGCAGGCCAAGATGGTGGAGAAGGGACTCATCCAGTTGCTGGAGAAACTCGAGCAGGCCGCCCGCGAGCAAGCCGAAGCCGGCGGCGAGAGCTTCACCGTGCCGGAGTTTGCGGCCGCCGATGAGGATGATGATGATGAAGGCAACGGCGAAACGGACGAAACGGCCAAACCGGAATCCAGTCCTGCGGTGAACAAGGGGCCTGAACTCGATTACGCCACGCGCCGCCGCATCGATGCCATGTTCGAAAGCGCCCATGAAAACCGCGACAGAGCCTTTCACCTGAAGCGCGAACTGGATCGGCTGGGCGTCTTCAAGCAATACGAGGATCGCTTCCTGGACCTGTTCCGCAAAGCGGATTGATGGGTCAGCGAGGTTGCTTTGCGCTTTTGTTGGGGTCTGGCTCCGCCGAAACCGTCGCGCCACCGCGCAACAGCAATTCAACAGCCGCGTCGATCACACATCCGCATTCTGGGCAGCGCGGCGTCGCCAGCGTGAGGTTCATCGGATGTCTGCGTTTGAGCCGGACCAGTTTCATTGCCAGAAGCTTCATTGCCAGAGTAGAAGATTCACGTCAAGACGCGCAAGGACGACAGCGAGCAAACCGAGGTGCCCGACATGATGCAGCGATGATTCGCGACCGCGCTCGCTTGGAGACCGGGCTTCGTGGCGGTTGGCTGCGTATGATGTGTCATGGCAGATCGATCCGCATATCAGCAGGGAATCGTCCGCAGGTACTACGAGCACTTTGACACCATTTCCCTGCAGCGGCTGAGCGAAATCGTCTCGGAGATCTACCTCGCTGAGGCCAACAAGCCTGTGAAACTGTGGGAGAAGGCCAAGGCGCTGCTGTCGCGCATCGCGGCGGATGATCCGCGCGTGGCAGAGATCGTTGCAAAAAAGGACATCAAAGGACTGGCACGCCTGACGAATGAACTCAGCGCGGGTTTGAAGCAAAAGCAATCGTCTGCCGCTGAACCCTCACCCGGCTCGCCGGCCATTGCTGGTGCCGCTGAAGCAGTCGCCGCAGCGACACCCGTGCCCCAGGCCCCGCCAGATGACCTGTCATCGGACAACCTCAAGCGCGCGATGAAAGCCTTCCGCAAACGGCTGAAATTGACGCGGCTGGATGATGAATCCAAACTTGGACGCGTGGGCAACCCCATGTCAGGCGGCAAGAAGTCGCAGGTCGCCGCGATCATGGCTCCGCGCGAATTTCCACGGCAGGTTTGGGACGAACTGGCCCGCCAGGGAAAACTCCGGACATCCGATGGCGTGTTCTTTGAACTGGTCGAAGGCGCCTGACACCAATTGCCCTTTGCAGCGCGGGCCGGCGTGTCATCACGCTGCGCGAGATCCAGTTTACCGATCAACAACCATGATCTGATCCAGCGGCTTGCGATCAAGATCAGGCACCACGCAGTCCGGCGCAGGATATCCCACGGGAATCAGCAGGTACGGCCGCTCGTAGGGCGGCCGCCGCAGGATTGTTGCCAGGAATTTCATTGGGCTTGGCGTGTGCGTCAGCGTGGCCAGGCCCGCGTGGTGCGCCGCGGCAAGCAGCAAGCCCACCGCTATTCCAACCGATTCGTTCACGTAATACACCTGATCGGATTCATTCTGCATCTGGTCATCGCGCACGAGTTTGAAAACTGCAATCAGCCACGGAGCGATCTCAAGGAATGGCTTGTGCTCATCGGTGCCGATGGCCTGCAAATCGCGCAGCCAGTCGGGATTTGCCCGCCGCTGGTAGAACTCCCGCTCCTCCTCTTCCGCGGCGAGGCGGATTTCCTTCTTGATGACCGGATCGCGCACCGCGATGAAGCGCCATGGCTGCTTGTTCGCGCCACTGGGCGCAGTGCCTGCAGCCCGGATGAGGTTCTCGATCACTTCGCGCGGCACATCGCGATCAGAAAACATGCGCACGCTGCGGCGGCTGTTCATCCGCTCGAAGAATTCACGCGATGCACGCAGCGGATCGGCCCCCTGATCAGGCGCGATCGGACGATACGGGATATAGGTCGGCTCCGGCATGCGTGGGCGTTGACTCTAACATGAAGCCGCGCCGGCGCGGCGCGCGGCCCTGCGATGGGACGGGCTCCGAATTTCACCCGAACTGACGGGCATTCACAGACGCTGCGGTCATGCGGCGGTGCGGCGTCCGTACGATTGGGTGAATGGGCGCCTTCATGGAGACAAGCACATCGCCAGTAGAAATCGTGGTGCGAATGCTGGTCGCCATGGTCATCGGCGCGGCGGTGGGCTGGGAACGTGAGAGCCGCGGCCGCAACGCCGGATTGCGGACGCACATCATGGTGGCCTTGGGCGCGGCAGGCTTCACGCTCATCGCGATGGAATTCTTCGGCTGGCTGGACCGGCGCGGATTTCAGTCCGGGCCCAGCCTTGGCGACCCCTTGCGAATCATCGCCGCGATCGTCGGCGGCGTGGGATTCCTTGGCGCTGGGGCGATCATTGAGAACCGCGGCCGCGTGAAAGGCCTGACTACCGCGGCCAGCATTTGGGTTGTCGCCGCCACTGGCATGGCGGCCGGCGCGGGCTTCTACATCATCGCTGCCACCATGACGGTACTCGCCCTGACGACGCTTGTGCTGGTGCACTTCCTCGAGCGGCTCTACGTCAACGCGAATAACAAGCGGCGCTGAAGTAGCGCTGTCAGACCTGCGCGCTGACAGCAATGTACACTGCTTCGATGCAGCCACTGAAAATCTACGACTATCTCACCAAGGCGCGTGAAAGAGTCTTTGACGCCGTGCGCGGGCTTTCGCCGGAACTCTACCAACGCGAGTTCTCCATTGGTCTGAAGACCTTCGGCACCACGCTCACGCACATGATGATCGTGGAATGGGCTTACATCGAACGCATTCAGCGACACGATCTGCCTCCCTATGAAACCTGGCCGATACAGGACGAAAAACCTCCTGCGTTCGGCGTCATCGAGACGACATGGCGAGAACAGGCGCCTCGCACCCGCGCGGTGGTCCAAGCCGCGCATGCTTCGGGAAGTTGGGAGCGCGAGTTTGATTACACCTCAAAGTCACGCGAAGGGAAGTTGACGCGAATCACCGTCTCCCCCGCGGATATCTTCACCCAAATGACGCTGCACGAAGTTCACCACCGCGCGCAGGTCATGGCGATGCTGCGCGAATGCGGCGTGGTCCTGCAGGACCTTGATTTCGGTTACATGATGTACAAGCGGCAAGTCGTGGAATAACCCGCAATCCCATGCGCGAGCACTCGCCCGCGCCATCACTCGTTGCGGCATTCCACGGGCCTCGCCACACGGCTGCCTCGTTCCGCGTGCAGCGCACGCTCCGGTTTCATCGTCTTGACGCGCAGCAGGTGCGCCGTCACCGGCAGAGCAATGATCAGCAGCACAATCTTTACCCATATCAGCGAGATGAAGAACGCGATCGTCACGCCAATGGTCAGCCACAAGAGCGCCAGAGTCAGCGCTTTCTCGCGCATCGGAATGCCGCGGCCTTCGCGATAGTTCCTGATGTTCGAGCCGAACCAGCGGTTGTGGTTGAGCCAGTGCAGCAGCCGGGGCGACGACTTTGCGAAACACACCGCCGCCAGCAGCAGAAACGGCGTGGTGGGCAGCAGCGGCAGGAAAATGCCCAGCGCTCCCAAGGCGACGCACAGCGCTCCCGCACCCGCCAACAGCATTCGCCGGAACCGGTTCATCTCCGAAGTGTAGGCCAACGTCCTGAACCTTCCGCGCGATCACCGCGAAGCCGACCCGGCGGTTGCTGTTGTGTTCAGGCCGCGAATTTCAGCGGTTGATTGCCACGAATCTTGCGACCACTCACGAAGCCTGCGATTACAGGCATGCCCCCCACTTGTTGATCACCGTCAGCAGGTCGTTGACGTTGACCTGGCCGTCGCCGCCAATCGGCGCGATGTCTGCGGCGCAGGCCGGAGGCGGCGTCGGGCATGATCCCCAACTGTTGATGACCGCGAGCAAATCGTTCACATTCACCTGACCATCGCCGCTGATGTCGCCGAAGCAAACCGGAATCGAACAATTCGGCCCGGTCCATCCCGGCGCGCAGTTGCAGCCGCCCAATGCGTTGCACGTGCCGTGGCCGCTGCAGGTGGTGCTCGCAAGACAGAACGTGCAGGTGGGATAGTTGTAGTAGTTGGGCGCGCACTGACTGCAATTGGGCCCGACATATCCAACGGCACAAACGCAGCCGCCGGTAGCCGTGCAAAACCCGTGGCCGCTGCACGTGGTGCTTGCAAGACAGAACGTGCAATTAGGATAGTTGTAGTAATTGGGCGCGCAGAACTCGCAATTCGGCCCGACGTAACCGACATTGCAGATGCAAACTCCGCCGGACATCACGCCGTGGCCCGAACAGACCTGGGCCGACGCCGTGCCTGCGTTCATCAAACTCCAAATGAGTCCAAGGGCCAGCATCCATCGCGATGCAGTGGTGTTCATGTTGCTCTCCACGTGTTGTTGCGCACTTCGGCCTTGCAGAGTGCAATCGTACAGAATGTTCACCCGGATTAGACCGCAAAAAGGGAGAGAATCCTGATGATCCTGAAGCGAGTGCAGTGAAACACGGCCGCTGCGCGTGAGAGAATGGCGAACTCAGGCATCAAAGGGAACCTGCCATGTGCGGCGAATCTCGCGCAAGTCTCGCGATGCACTTGAACTGCTTGACCCATCCATCACCTTGACGGCTCACGCAGCGTGAAGGGCTTCATCGACGCTGGCGAACAGCGGAAGCACCGCGTCGAGCCTGCACTTGACGATGGCATCGCGCACCAATGGCTGCAGGGCTGCAAATCGCACCACGCCGCCGTTGCGCGTGATGCCGCGCTGCAACTCCACGAGAAGACCCAGCCCCAGACTGGAAATGAACTTCAGACCCGACATGTCGATGATCGACAGCGCACAACGAGCGGCGAGCACCGGCCGCAGGCCGCGCTCAAGTTCATCCACGCCGCCAAGGCCCACCTCACCGATCAACTGAACGATGACCGTATCGGCGGTCTTTTCAATCTTGACTGCAAGCGTGGAGGCGATGGGCATGTGATCTGTCCGAAGCAGCGTTCAGAGGCGAGCCTACCCTAATCGCTGACCTGCCGATTGCAATACCTTTGCACTTGGGCCGATGGATGTAAAAGCGAAATTAACCAGACGTTTACAATCACCGCGCTGCTGCGATTGGAGCGCGAGGACGATCAATTACCATTCGAACGCGTTGACTGCTTCATGCTCGGATGCGAAACCGGCAGCAGAGCCGCCGCCGCGTCGCAGGCCGCCCGTTGCCTAATCGCCTAATAAGGCATGATCCCGCCGGTCGATCCATACACCTCGCCTGTCACGAAACTTGCATCCGGCGACGCGAGCAACACATACACCGGGGCCATCTCCGCAGGCTGCGCGGGCCGGCCGTACAAGGCCTCGCTTCCGAATCGCGGCAACTCATCCGGCGGCTGTCCGCCGCTGGGTTGCAGCGGAGTCCAGACCGGCCCGGGCGCAACCGCGTTCACGCGAATCCCCTTCCTTATCAACTGCTTCGCGAGCGATTTCGTGAAGCTCACGATGCACGACTTGGTCTGCGCGTAGTCCAGGAGAAACTCCGCCGGCTTGAATGCCTGGATCGAAGCGGTGTTGATGATCGTCGCGCCCGGCTTCAAATGCGGCGCCGCCGCCTTGGTAATCCAGAACATCGCGTACACATTGGTCTTGAACGTCGCATCGAACTGCTCGGTGGTGATGTCGGCAATCGTCGGCTGCGCTTTTTGCTTGCCCGCGTTGTTCACCAGGATGTCCAGTCCGCCAAGACCTGTCACCGCGTCTTCCACCAGTTGCGTGCAGAACGCCTCATCGCGAATGTCGCCCGGCAGCGCGACGCCGTTGCGGCCTTCCGCCTTGATCAACTCGATCACCTCCCGCGCATCGGGCTCCTCAACCGGCAGATAGTTGATCGCGACATCGGCGCCCTCACGCGCGAAAGCGATCACCGCGGCGCGGCCGATGCCCGAATCGCCTCCGGTCACCAGCGCCTTGCGGCCGACGAGCTTGCCGCTGCCGCGGTAACTTTTCTCGCCGTGGTCCGGCCGCGGCGTCATCTTCGAAGTCAAGCCCGGCGGCTCTTGAACCTGACGCGGGAATGGCGGCTTGGGATACAGGTCGCGCGGGTCCCGCAGCCGCGCTTGATTCGTTGTCGTCGACGCTGTAGCAGTGCTCGGATTCATGCAGGTGTACTCCTGCTCTGTTGTCTTCAATCGATGAGAGCGGAAACGCAGCCCAGCCGCGCCCACGGCTCAACCCATCAGCGTCCTCATGTCATGATGAAGCCTGATGAAGATGAACGCTGATTGAACGATTCGGCGCAGCGTTCCGCTATCGGGCAGCGTGCCGAAAGTCCTCTCGTTGAGCTCGATGCCGACCGCTCTCAACATCGCGCCATTCGCCTGTTCAATGCTCACTCGAATGTCCAAATGGCGCGTTCGATGGCGTGTTCAATACCGCATTCGATGCCGCCATTCGAAGCAGTCGGCCGGCCGCCCACAACTGTTGAAATCGCGCCGCGGCCGCCTCGGCACAATCCGGCTACTGCCGCGTCGCGGTGATGTTGAACACGTGAGTCATGCAGTCGAAGCAGTTGCCGCCTGCGTATTGGGCGGTGAATGTGCCGGTGAACTGATTGGCGGAGTTGAACGTGCCGGTGAGCGTGTAGGTTTCGGTGCAACCAGCCGCGATAACCTTCGTGACAGTGAACGAGCGGCCGCTGGTGCAGTCGGCGGCGGGGCCGGTCATCGGGCCAATGCCTGGAAGAGCCGGAGAATCCACGCTCAGCGTCGAGCCCGATTGACTGAACGTCCACTGCGTAATGTTGAAGTCCACGAAGCCAAACGCGCAGGAATAAACCGCGCTTGCGGCGTTGATCCACGTGCCCGAAGGATCGCATGCCGCCGGCCGCTCGCACGCATCGCCGATGCCATCGTTGTCGGAATCGAGTTGATCGGGGTTGCTATCGACCGGGCAGTTGTCGCACACATCGCCATCAAGATCGGCATCGGTGTCGACCTGGTCGGCGTTGGGCGTGTTTGGGCAGTTGTCCTGGCTGTCGGCGACGCCATCGCCATCAGCATCATCGATGGGGCACGATCCCCAGCTATTGATGACAGCGAGGAGATCAGCGACGTTGACCACGCCATCGCCATTGGGCGAAGGGGCGATGTCGGCGAGACAGTTCGATCCTGCGATTCCCACCGGCCCACCACCGGCCCGGCCGCCTGCGACTCCCGCCGCGCCGCCGCCGGAAATGCCATCGCGATCCGATCCGCGTGCCGATGGTGAAGGCATCCAGAGAATGAGCAGGCCGCTGATCAAGCCTGCCGCGAAAACGCCGGTGAATCTGAACGTGCGCATGTGAGCTTCCCTCCTGATGCGGCGTGAGATACACCAACGCCGCGATCGATGAAGATCATCATACAAACCAGGCGGCGGGTTCCGCGCGCAAATCTACTGGCGATTGATCACGGCTTCGGGAAGATGCTGATCAATTCGTGCAAGTTGACGTCGATTCACGCCGCTTTTCGTAAGTGGGGATCGCCTGCGAAGTTGTCATTGCCATCGCGCCCGGCGGACTTCTGCGTCTGCTCGTTGCCATCTGGGAAATTCAACCGCGCGTGTTCGCCGAACAATTCCCGCGCCGCCTCGTCGTATGCAAACGCTGCGGCGATCTCGCTGTCAAATGATCCCAGCCATTGCGAGACTCCTTCCTTCTTGATCTTTGCCCCCCAAACTTCCCGGCGCTTGTCCCAATGCACACCCTTGAACCGCGAAGTGCACGGCCGCCCGCACCACGTCAACTGCTTGCGCTGGTTTGCACGCGTTTCAGTCAGCGTCCGCACAACGAGGTTCGCACGCCGACAATCCAGCGGGTTGTCGTTGCGATGACCAATGTGAAACTCCTCGGCGTTGGCGGAGATGCCCATCACCACGTAGTGCAGCCGAATCTTTTCGCTGGGAATCATCGTCTGCACTTCTCCACCACGACCAGCATCGCTCTCGGCGAATCTCCATCTCCTGGTCTGCACCAACGGTACGGCATCCGCATCGATCAGCGCTTCGCGACCCTCTGCCGTCTCGCCGCTCAGCGGCACGCGGTACACCCCAGGCTGCTGCGGGTCGGGATACGGCAACGCGACGATGCCGCATTGCAACAACAGCCGCTCAACCTCGATGAGCCGATACATCGCCCTTCCTTCAATCACCACAATTTCGGGCAGCCAATTCAAGTGATGCCAACGCTGCCAGACGCAAGGGCCAACATCAAATAACTGTTGCGCCGTTTCCTGTGAAATCATTGCGATTTCATTCTCGCGAGTCTGATCGAGGGGCTTCGACTCAATGGAGGTATTTGCCCTGCACAGCTGGCGCTCGATGTCTCGTTGACGCAGGCGCTGTGCGCGGGTCCGATTCACGGCGCTGTCCAATGCTGTTCGCGCTTCAGCCGTCGATTGCTCGGTCGAAGGTTGATCTGGAAAGTTCAGATAAGGGTTCTCACCGAAAAGTAATCGCGCCGCGGCGTCGTACGCCCTGGCGGCGCTGATTTCGTCATCAAATCTGCCCACGTGTGCGTACACTCGGCCTCTGCGAATTTGCACCAGCCACATTCCGCGCGGCTCGTCCCAACTGACGCCCTTGAACTTTGATGTGCATTGCCTGCCCACGCGCATTTCCATCTTGCGGCTGGTGCGGCACACCTCGGCCAATGTGCGCACGATCAGGTTCTGGCGGCGACAATCCAGCGCATCGCCATTCACGAAACTCACCTTGGCGGCCGGGTCAGTAATGCCTGTGATCAACCGATGCAGCGGCAACTGCCGTCCGGTCGTCGCGAGCACCACTGTGCCCTCGGTCTTGCCATCGGTCCGAGTGGACCAGTTCCAGTTCTTCCCCTTGACGATTGGCAAATCCGCTTCATCGATCAGCGCTTCACGATGTGCAAGGTAACTCTTCAGCGGGACACGCCACACGCCCGGGCGATCCGGATCAGGATACGGCTGCAGCCGCGCGATTGTCTCCTGCGATGGCTTGCGCGCCTGCGCCACTTCCGATCGAGTCCGCACAATCAAATTCTCGCGGCGGCAATCCAGCTTGTCGCCATTCACATGACTGACCAGCAAGTCCGGATCAAGAACACCCAGGACAATTCGCGCCAACGATGTTTTTGGCGTGGCTGCGACAGCGAGGACCACTGACCCCTCGTTTGGCCGATTCGGTTTGCCCGGCGACCAGTGCCATCGCTTGCCCTGCACCAGCGGCAGCGACTCTTCATCGATGATCGCTTCCATGCGATGCAGCCGACTCGTCACCGGCACGCGCCAGCAACCCGGCCGCTCGGGGTCGGGGTGCGGCTCTCCAAGGTTCAGCGAAATATTTGCGTGCTTCATCATCGAGAATCCATTCTGCGAGCGAACGTGTTACGCCGCCTTCTTCAGCCCTTGCTTGTCATCGCCATCACTCGCCTGCTTCGCATCGTTCTGTTGTTTGGTTTGGGCTGCGATCCGCATGGAGCATGGCAGCGACCAGTTGCCCACATCGCAGTTGTACCCCGCCCAGCGTCCCCAATACACCGGCTCGTGGGTGTGCAGAATCGGACCATGTTGAATCGAGATCGGATTCTTACGGAATGAATTGACGTATTGAGCATCATCAACCGTCGGCAGCGTCTCATCGCCGCGCTCGACATACGCGC
>CAMPIL010000024.1 GCA_946886375.1 uncultured Phycisphaerales bacterium | reverse complement strand
GACTTTGATACTCAAGCGTGAACTCCCCGCTTGTCTGGGTCCATCTGGGTGGGTCCATCTGTGTTCAACTTTTCATTTGCGGTTCATCCCGGTGATTGCCCGCGAATGATTTGCGGCTCTACAATTCATGCACCGGGCTCATCCGCAATGTGCAGCAGTCTTCTGCTCGAAAGGGATTGATCATGTTCACGCGACAGATCGGCAATATTCTTCGCGGCAAGGCGACGCCGCTGCAATTGATGATGGCCGCGGTGCTTGGTTCGATGCTTGGTTTCGTGCCGGGCTTCCGCGAAGGCGCGGGACTGATCGTCGCGCTCACGCTGCTGTTGATGGTGCTCAACGCCAATCTCGCAGCCGCGGCCATCGTCGGGGTGCTCGCCAAACTGGTTTCGTATGCGCTGCTGCCGGTGTCGTTTGCGGCGGGGCAGTTTCTGCTCGATGGCCCCACACAGGGCGCGTTCAAATGGCTGATCAACGCACCAGTCTTCGCGCTGTTCGGGTTCGAGCACTACCTCACCACGGGCGCGGCTGTGACGGGCGCTGCCTTCGGCGTCGTCTGCGGCCTGATCCTCATCAAAATCGTCACTGCGTTTCGCAGGAAAATGGTTGCCATCGAAGAAAATTCAGAACGCTTCGTGCAGTTCACCAGCAAAGGCTGGGTCAAACTGCTGGCGTTCATCTTCATCGGCGGACGCAAGGGCAAAGTGACCTACGCGCAGTTGCTGGAGAAGAAAGGCGGCAACCCGATCCGCATTCCGGGAGTGATTCTCGCCGGGTTGTGCATCGCGCTGCTCGTGGTGCTGCAGGCATTCCTCAGCGGGCCGATTCTCACGGCGTATTTGCACGACGGTCTGGAGCGAATCAATGGCGCGACCGTGGACCTGGGCAACGCGGAAGTTGATCTGAAGGCCGGACGCATGACCGTCGCTGATCTCGCCATGGCCGATCCCAACGCGTTGTCCACGGACTTGCTGCGGGCCAAGACCGTTGAAGCCGACATCAGCGCGACCGACCTGCTGCGCAAGCGAATCAAGATTGATCGCGTGGTGGTCAGCGATGCGATCAGCGGCGAAAAGCGGCTGATTCCCGGCCGGCGCATCGGGCCGCCGCTCGAGCCGCAGCCGCCTGACGCAGGCGAGGGCAAGACTCTTGAGGATTACATCGCTGACGCGAAGCAATGGAAGCAACGGCTGACGCAAGCGCGTGAGTGGCTGGAGAAACTCTCCGGCCCGGAGGAAACCCCCACCGGCGATCAGGAAACGCTCAAGGAGCGCATCGCGCGGCAGATTCGCGAGAGCGGCTACGCCAGCGTCATTGCATCGCACCTCAAGGAAGATGCGCCCACGCTGGTGGTGACCGAACTGGTCGCCGACGGCGTGAAGTCCGCGCAGATCGAGGGCGAGGTGTTCGACGTGCACGGCGAGAACCTCTCGACTCATCCGCATCTGATGTCGGAAAGGCCGCGCATTTCCGTCAAGTCGCGCAGCGACAGAATCATGTTGCTGGCTGATCTGGCGGAGAACGCCGCCGGTCAGGCCAATCATCTTCAATTCAAGTATCTCGGACTGCCGACGGACTCCATCAGCAAGAGTTTGGCGGTGGCAGGAAATCCCTCGCCCATCAGCGGCGGGACGATGGACCTTAACCTCAGCGGGCAATGGACGGCGGCGGGAGTGGGGCACATCGACATGCCGCTGCACGTGACGCTGCATGACACGACGATTACGCTGCCCAAGGCGGGTTCCTCGCCGGTAAAGACCATGACGCTGGCATTAGGCTTGCGCGGGCCGATGGAGAATCCGCGCGTTCGCATTGATGACAAGCAGTTGGCTGATTCGCTTGCGGCGGCAGGCGCGAACGCGCTGGCTGGCCACGTGCGAGGCGAGGCCGACAAAGTGGTCGACAAGGCCAAGCAGGAGGCGGCCGAGAGAATTGGCGAAAAAATCGACAACGCGATCGGCGACAAGGCCAAGGACGCGCTGGGCAATCTTCTGCCGGGCAAGAAGTAGCCGCACAGCGATTGTGCCCGTGACGATTCGCAGCGCGGCATTTCCGCGCCGCCAGGCTGCTAGACTATCGACCTATGTCGCAGCGCAGTTCCCGCCGCACCATCATCACAGGCCTGGGTCCGATCACCGCCTTCGGGGTCGGCATCCAGCCGCTGTGGAGCGCTTTGTGCGAGGGCCGGTCGGCGATCAAGCGAATCTCGCGATTCGATCCATCGGGATTTCCCTGCCAGCTTGCGGCGGAACTGCCCGACGAAATGTTTGATGTAAAATCTGTCGTGCCCAAGAGCTACCGCAAGGCGACCAAGGTCATGGCCCGCGACATCGAACTGGCGGTGGGCGCGGCGGCTGCGGCCGTGGCCGATGCGGGACTCATCACCAAGGCGGTCGATCCGGAAAAAACTCCGACCATTCCACCGGCCAGATTCGGTTGCCACATCGGCGCGGGATTGATCGCGGCGGATGTGGATGAACTTACCTCCGCGCTGATCACCAGCGCGAAGGACCAGGATTTGCCGACATCGCGATCGGCCGATTTGGCGATTGATTCATCCGGCGCGACTGCCATCGCGCAAATCACAACGTCGCCACATCAACGGGTCAGCAAGCCCTTTGATCTTTCCCATTGGGGCCATACCGGCATGAATAATCTCACGCCGCTGTGGCTGTTGAAGTACCTGCCCAACATGCTCGCCTGTCACGTCACGATCATTCACGACTGCCAGGGCCCCAGCAACACGATTACCTGCGCTGAAACCAGCGCGGCATTGAGCATCGGCGAATCCATGCGCGTCATCGAGCGCGGCGCGGCTGACGCCTGCCTCTCTGGCGGCGCGGAATTCAAGATCAATCCCATGGGGTTGCTGCGGCAGGTGTTCGCAAAGCGGCTCGTGCAGACCAATGGCGAAAACGCCAGCGCTGAAATCGTCCGTCCGTTTGATCCGGCGGCATGCGGCTCTGTGTTGGGCGAAGGCGGCGGCATTCTCGTGCTGGAAGAAATGCAGACCGCCCGCGCCAGAGGCGCGACGCCGTACGCCGAACTCGTGGGCTTCGCCGCCACCCAGGCACATTGTCCCGACGGAGTGGGCTTGGAGATTGAAGAAGATGGCCTGTCGATTTCTGACGCTGTCGAAGCGGCTCTCGCGGCAGCGAAGGTCACGGCTGCTGAAATCGACGCCATCGCGCCGTTCGGCTCAAGCATTCCGCACATCGATCATTCCGAAACCGCCGCCATCCAGCGAGTCTTCGGCGGTCGTGCCGCGCACATTCCGATCATCACCACCATTCCCAACGTCGGCAACTGCTGCGCGGGAGCATCTGCGATCCCGGTGATTGCCGCCGCGATGTCACTGCGCACGCAAACGCTGCCGGCCCGCTTGCACACCTCGGCCGCCACTGACCTGGACGCCAACGCGGTTCCCAGCCGGCCCGCAAACCTGCGGCACATCCTCGTGATGTCCACCGGCGTGGGCGGCCAGAACGCTGCGCTGGTTCTCAAGCGCATCGAGGCGTGACTTTCCACCCCGCATCACATGACCACAGATCGTAACCGGCAAACGCATGAGCAATGGCTGCGGGAGTTGACCGTGATTCCCACCGCCGCCGGCCGAGAGCAGCGCGTCATCGCGCGGATCGCCCAATGGGTGAAACAGCGCCGGCGCCTGGCCATGCGCACAGATCGATCCGGAAATCTTCTCATCACGCGCAAGGCCGCCGGTCCCCGCAAGCGCGTGCGGCCGGTCTTCATCACCGCGCACCTGGATCATCCTGCGTTTGTCGTGCGCCGACTCGTCGATGACACGGCGGTTGAACTGGAGTTTCGCGGGGGAGTGAATAACCCGTATTTCGATCGTGCTCCGATTGAGATTTTCGATGCGAAGGATCGCGTTCATCGCGCGACAATCCAATCGCTTGATGCGGGTGCAAAGCCGTTCAAGCGCGTCATCGCAAAGTTGGAGAAAGCATCGGATTCCATTCAGCCCGGCGACGTCGGCCGCTGGCTTTTCGCGAATGCGGCGAAGCTTCCCCGGAAAGACGATGGTCTGTTTCAGACACATGCGTGCGATGATTTGGCCGCGGCGGCTGCCGCCCTGGCGGCGATGGACCTGCTGCATCGCCGCAAGGGCTTTGAGCACGTGGGCCTGTTGTTCACGCGTGCCGAGGAAATCGGCTTCATCGGCGCGATCGCCGCCTGCAAGCACAAAAGCGTGCCGAAATCCGCACGGTTGATTTGCCTGGAGAACTCTCGCAGTTTCGCTGAATCGCCCATCGGCGGGGGGCCGATCGTGCGCGTGGGCGACAAGATGAGCGTCTTCGGCCCGTCGCTCACCAACCGCATCAGCGCAATCATGATGGAGCATCAGAGGTTGCACCCGGATTTCAAGTGGCAGCGCAAACTCATGCCCGGCGGAACGTGCGAGGCCACAACGTTCAGCACGTATGGCTACGAATCAACCTGTCTGTGCCTGCCCCTGGGCAACTATCACAACATGACCGACATTGACGGCGTCGCCGCGGGCAAGCGGCCGGCGCGGGTCGGCCCGGAATTCATTTCCATTGACGATTACCACGGCCTGATCCAGATGCTCATCATCAGCATCACGCAACTGGATTCCTCCAAGGTGCCGTCGCTGTTGCAGCGGATGGAAGAGTTGCATCGCGCGCATCGCGATGTGTTGCAGCCGCTGAAGGCGGATTCGCAGCGGCGGTGATTTGCGACTACTTCGCCGCTTGCGCCCAGCGATCTTCTTCGTTGACTGGTGAGGTTTCCGGCTGAAGCAACTGCACGCCGACGCGCTGCACGTGCGTCGGGCTCGCCGCCAGGGCCGTGAACCGCGTGTTGCTGAAATTGAACGATTCGCCCGGCGTGGGCACGCGGCCGAAATGCGCGAGCATGAAGCCCGCCACCGTGTCGTAGTCGCCGTTCTCCGGAACCTTCAATCGCATCCGCTCGTTCAACTCGTCGATGCGGAAGCGGCCGTCCACCTCGGCGTAGGTTTTGTCGACCGCCTTGAAATCCGGCCCGGTGGTTTCATCGGGTTCGTGCTCATCGCGGATGTCGCCGACGATTTCCTCCAGCACATCTTCAATGGTGACCAACCCGGCAGTGCTGCCGAATTCGTCAACCACCATCGCCAGGTGGACTTCGCTTTTTTGGAAGACGCTCAGCAGTTCGCGCACCGGCTTGGTTTCGGGCACCACGATCGGCTGGCGAAGCAGCGGGGCGAGCCTGAAGTCATCGGCCTCCTCGCCCAGGTATTTGATCAGGTCCTTCAGATACAAAATGCCGACAATGTGATCCACGGTGCTCTTGTACACCGGGATGCGCGAATGTCCCGCGTGCCGGATGAATTCACGGATGGAGGCGAGATTGTCGGTGTACTCGATGCCTTCGATCTCGGTGCGCGGCGTCATCACCTGCGAGACTTCGGTATTGGTGAATTCAACGACGTTTTCGAGAATTTCCGCGGATTGAATGTCCAGCGCGCCTTCCCGCTGACTGTCTTCGATAGTCTGAAGGAACTCTTCTTCCACCGCCTCGTGCTTCTTTGCGCCGGCCAGACGATGAAACAGGCGATCAATGGCCACGCCGGCGCGCGTGATGGGCTTGCAGATCCACGTCATGGCGTACAACAGCGGCAGGCTGCTGGCGATGACGGTTATGCCGCAGTGCTTGGCGATCGCCGTGCCCAGCACGATGGTGCTGAACCAGATGCCGATGGCGGCCAGAAGTCCGCTGACGATCAGGTCCCACCACGTCACCGTCGCCTGGGTGTGCAGGTCGATGACATCCGCCAGCACCAGGACGTAAATCGCCATGCGCGCCAGCGTGCGGAACAGAGCGGTGGAGAGCATTGCGGAATCGATCTGGTCTTGCAGCCAGTCGCCGGCGGCGGGCTTGCCCTTTGCATTCAGTTTGCGCTGCAACGCCGCGCGGCTCATGCCGATCAGCGCCAGATTCAGCGCAGAAAGGTACGTCGCCACCGCAACGACCACGAGGATGAAAATGATCAGCCAGATCACGCCGATGCACTCCCCTCCGGCGCGGCATCGGGCTGAAATGTCGCCCCCACGCCGATCAATTTCAAGATGCGGTCTTCCTCGGCGTGCATGGCGGTGAAGCCCGATTCGGTCTGATCGTCAAAACCTGCGCAGTGCAGCACGCCATGGACGCAGTACAGCAGCAGTTCGCGCTCGATTGAATGATGCAATTCCGCTGCGCGACGGGCCGCCTCGGCAGCGCACACGGCGATGTCAGCCTGAATTGGCGTGGCTGATCCATCAGACAAATCAAACGACAGCACATCCGTTGTGTGATCGACGCCGGCGTGGGCCCTGTTCAGTTCAATCATTCCCGCATCATCGACAATCGCGATATCCACTTGGCCGACAGGCCGGCCGGTGCGATCGGAGATTGCACGCATGGCTTGAGACAATCGAGGCAGCAGCCATTGGAGGTCCAGCTCACCAGCCGGAGCCCGCATGTCACGGATTTCCAGCCAATCTGTGCGGTCCGACCCCGCTGCCGGGGGTTCATCTGTATCGGCTATGACATGGGAGGCCTCGGCTGAGGCGTTGGCGGTCGTTGTCCTCATGGGAATGCAGGAAGGAAGGAAGGCTGGCAGGGGCCTCACCACCCCGTCCGAGCGCTGGCTCCACTCTACCAATAGGATAGGTCAGAACGGCTGCGCATGCCACCTTTTACCTGTTCAACCCGCCTGCGACGGTTCAGGTCACACCCACGCTCACCGGCACCATCACCGGCTTCACGCGCGCCTCGAATTCGTCGCGGAACTTGTTCACGATTGTGCGGACCGCCCAGTTGTTGCCGTCGGCCAGACCGCAGATTGTCGTGCCGGGCATGATGCCCTGCGAACCGGCCAGTTCCAGCAACAGGTCCAGGTCCTTGCTCGTCGCGTCGCCCTGCTCGATGCGCATGAGCAGTTTGTACATCCAGGCTGAGCCTTCTCGGCAGGGCGTGCATTGGCCACAAGATTCATTCATGAAGAACCGCGCGATGTTGCGGCAGACCGCGACCATGTCGGTGTCTTCATCGAAGATCGTCGGGCAGGCTGTGCCCAAGCCCATCACGTCGTACTTGCGTCCGATGTCGAAATCCATTTCAGCGTCGAACTGATCCGGACCGAGCATCCCCATGGAAACGCCGCCTGCAATTGCGCCTTTGAATTTCTTTCCGCCGCGCATTCCGCCGCAGAATTCATTGACGAGTTTTCGCAGCGGGATTCCCAGGTCGACTTCATACACCCCAGGACGATTGACGTGCCCGCTGACGCCCATGAGTTTGGGGCCGTAACTTGGCGGCGCGCCGATTGTCGATTCGGTCCCCATGCTCTTCCACCACGCTGATCCGTTCTGAACGATTGGCACTACCGCGGCCAGCGTTTCCACGTTGTTCACGATGGTCGGTCGGCCGAAGAGGCCTTTGATGGCTGGGAACGGCGGCTTGACGCGCGGCCATGCGCGCTTTCCTTCAATGGCTTCGAGCAGGCCGGTTTCTTCACCACAGATGTACGCGCCCGCCGAGCGGTGCAGGTACAACTCAACCGCGAACTTGGCCTTCCCCTTGAGCAGCCCCTGCTTGCCGAAGATGCCTTTAGCGTACGCTTCCTTGATCGCGTCTTCGACGACGTGCGCCTGGTGGTGATACTCGCCGCGAATGAAGAAGTACGCGGTGTCGAGTTGGCATGCGTAACACGCGATGGCGATGCCCTCAAGTATCAGGTGCGGATCGAAATCGCACAGCAGCCGGTCCTTGAATGTGCCGGGCTCGGCTTCATCGCAATTCACGGCGAGATAGCGGCGATCGCCATCCGGCGGGGCCAGAAAACTCCATTTGAGCCCGCACGGAAACCCCGCGCCGCCGCGACCACGGAGTTGCGAATCCTTCACGACATCCACAATTGCCTTGGGCTCCATGTCCAAGGCTTTTTCAAGCGATTGATAGCCGCCGGTCTTGACGTATTCGTCGTAGCCAATGATGCGCCGGCTCTTGGGATCACCCCATGGCGCGGTAGGAATGCGTTTGCAGAGAACAGGTTGGGTCACGGGCATCGAGTGAATCTCACATCGGAGAAACCGGCAGATCAAAAACAGCGATAGCCAGCATCATAGACCACTCTCGTGGTGATGTGGGAAGCGTGCAGCGGGGATACGCCGCCGCCGATCGTGCCCCCGGATGCAATGATCGCTCATCACCGGCCTGGCGGTAGAGGCGTCACGGTGCTGGGGTCTTCTCCCAGTTCGCGGAGTTTCTCGCGCACGCGACGGTCTTCCAGGTTGATGCCATACGCCTGCCGCAGCCGCCGAACTGCTTCATCCAGTTGCCCCAGCCGTTCGGCGAGGAGCGCGGAACTGATGTAGGGATCAGTCGTCTTCGCATCGTCGATTTGGATGGCGGTTTCGAAGGCGGTGCGCGCGGAGTCCGGATCATTCAGTTCCATCGCGTACTTGCCTAATTGCAGATAATCATGCACCTGCTGCGTCTTCGCGGCGCGGTCGCGCAGGAACGCAAACAAGCGCGTTTCATCGCCTTGCTGATACAGCGTTTCGGCGAGTGCTGCGGCGACATCGCGATTTTCGGGCTTGCGCGTGTAGGCGATTTCCAGCGCGCGGCGCGCGGTGGAAGTGTCTTTGAGATTCAGGCACGACACGCCCAGTTTGTATTGCGCATCCCAGTCGCCCGGAAAGCGCGAAACGATTTCGGCAAATTCATCGCGTGCCCCTTCCCAGTCGCCGATCTTGAACAGGTGATCGCCGCTGGCGCGAATCGATTCGATTGGACGCGGCGCGGTGCTGCAGCCTCCCAGCGTCAGGGCCGTCAGAAGTGCCAGTGCCATCCATGTGCGTGTCATCATGACTGTGTCGCTCCGTCTGTGTCAGTGTCCAGGAAATATCCAATCGGCCGCATGATAACGTCGATTACAAGGTTTCCGCTCTCAAAAAGCGCATTGGCGATTACGATGTGCCATGATGGCCTGTCTGCTCCAGCACGATTTACGACTGGGTCAGCCTCCGCTGGTGACGGTGGTGCTGCGGCACGATATGCCAGATGGCTCTTACCACTTCGACTGGATGCTCGCCTGCAGCGCAGCTCAGCCAGCGGCGCTCATTGCATTCCACCTTGATCGGCCGCTCGATCAGGTGGAGGAGGGCCAGACGCTCTCGGCCCAGCGCATCAAGGATCACCGCCCCATGTACCTTGATTTTGAAGGTCCGCTGTCGGGTGATCGCGGCTTCGTGCGGCGGGTGGCCACTGGAACTGTTCTGGCGTGCAGCCCCGCACGCCAGCCGCAGGAACTATGCCTGGGCATCAGGTGGTGCAACGGGAATCACTGTGGAGTTGTTCAAGACATTCACATGGTTCGGGACGATGTGACGAATTGGCGGATCAATTGCGTTCGCAATCGAAGATCGATTCAGGCAGAATGAAGGAGTTGGCGTTCAGAGGAGATGCGTCATGGAAAACCCCAAGCCACCTGTCAGCGGCAATCCGGCTCAACCTGCGACAAGTCAATCGGCAAACGCGTCCGGAGGAATCCCGATGTCAAAGGATGCGGCCAGTGTCGCGAATACGAACCAGTTCCAGCATCCCAAGCCCGGCATCATCATGCCGCAAGCGCAACAGAATCCCGGAACGGTTGATGTCCCCAAGCCCGCACCGATGTTGCGGCCGCCGGACAGCCAGCGCCCTCTGCCCGTCGCGCAGGCATCTGTTTCGGCGAGCGGGGGCGCTGGAAAGATCACCGCGTTCGGCAAAGAGCGACGCCACGAAGACGCATGGCAGCGCACGCCCAACACAACCGGACACGGTGCAATTCACGTGAAAACCTTTCACTGCAAACTCACGGAAGATGCTTTGGCGTACATGGATTCCTTGGTAAATTCGTGGCTCGATGAGCATCCTCAATACGAAGTGAAGTTCGTCAGTTCGACAATCGGCACTATGACAGGCAAGTTGAAGGAGCCAGCGTTGTTTTGCCAGGTTTGGGTTTAGGTGTAGCCCTGGGTGTGTAGGTGTAGCCCTGGGTGTAGGTGTAGCCCTGGGTCTAGGTGCGGTTTGCGTGTGGGGGCCGGCTTGGGATGGCTTGCGGATTGAACGCCGCTTCGGCCTTGCGTTTGGTGCGGGTTCGGGCGTCCCGATGCGCCGCACCCTTACATCTGTTAACCTGGGTCGTTTGGCGGTTCCTCACCATCGCAATCCATAAATGCCGGTCCGTCCTCGCCGCCGCTCCGGCCCCGCCGATCGGGTCCCGATAGGAAACGGCTCGCCTCCGGCACCGCCGACCCCACCCCACCGCATCGTGCCGTGGAAACTTGGCGCAAGTCCTTGTCCCATCAGCACTTGCTATGCGTCCACGGTAATTTCGACCCAACTTCCTTTTTTTGTTTCTCATTCAGAGATTGCGCGGTATTCTCTTGGTTGTGACTGCACGCCCCCGAGGCGTCACGCATTTCAATTCCCCCAGAGTTGTCCCAAGGAGAGCAAGAATGTTTGCACGAGCAGCCTTCAAGTCGGCAATGTTCGCCGGCACTTCCGCACTCGCGCTGGTCTCCAGCACCGCGCTTGCCGGCGGAAATAACGGAACAGTGTGTTCGCAGCCCATCGGACCGGACGTGATCGTCGGCGACATCATGGGCACGCAGAACTACACCGCCGAGCAGATCAGCGGCGTCTGGCACGATGCGTTTTCCTTTGGCACTTCCTCGTGCAACATCGGCAACCAGAACTTGCGCTGGTTCCAGTTCGGCAACAACCAGCATCCCGCCATCTCGCAGAACCTCTTCAAGTACAAAGTCGTCAACGGCGTGGGAACCCTTGAACAACTCGGCCAGAGTTGGCTCAAGCACGGCTTCACCGCGCTGACCCAAAACATCTGCGGTTGCGGATGCGCCAGCCCCGGCACGGGGACGTTCTTGGGCGTCGGATGCTCTGACCCATACACTGCCACCCGCAACGGTGGCCAAGGCAACGCTGGCCCCAAGTGGCAGGTCAACGCCAATGCGGGGTACTTCCCGCTCGGCGGACCCGCCAATCCCAGTTGGACTGGCTCCACGGCTCGGCGGCTCCGCGTCCGAAGTTCTGACATTGAAACCACCACCGCCACCGTCCGCTTCTTCGCTGAGTGCATGTATGTCAGCCAAGATGATGCGGCGTTCGGCAACAAGAACAACAATGCTTCGCACCGCGAAGTCTTCTTCAACGGCGGACCGACTGACTGGTCTTACGTTCTTAGCGGCGCGGCCATCACGCAGCGCGAAAAGCCCGGCATCATGGCGTGGAAGGCTATTGATCCCGCCGTCACCGTCACCAACGTCGTGACCCCGGAAACGCCCATCGGCGCTATCTCCGGTGCGGCGTGGCCGTCCTGCTGCACCACCGGCCTGGTCATTGTCGCCGCCAAGGCGACCGACATGGGTGGCGGAATCACCCACTTCGAATACGCGGTTCAGAACCTCAACTCCGACCGCTCCATCGCCTCCTTCAGCGTTCCGCTGGCGCCCGGCGTGCAGGTGAGCAACATCGGCTTCCATGATGTTGATTACCACAGCAACGACGGTGAAGGCAACGTGACCCGCGATGGCGCTGATTGGCCCGCCACCGTCACCGGCTCGTCCATCACCTGGTCCACCGTTCCCTTCTCCACCAACCCCAACTCCAACGCCCTGCGCTGGGGCAGCATGTACAACTTCCGCTTTGACGCCAACGTGGGCCCCGCCTCCGGCGACGTCACCCTGGGAACCTACAAGGTTGTCGGCAGCGTCACGGCCAACACCGTGGTTCCCGCAATTCCCCCGCCGCCCTCCTGCAACGGCGACACCAACAGCAGCGGCGCAGTTGACGTCAACGACATGCTGGCTGTCATCAATGCATGGGGTCCGTGCGATCACTGCGCCATGGACTTCAATGGCGATGGCCAGATCAACGTGCTCGATCTGCTGGTCGTGGTCAACGGCTGGGGTCCGTGCCCGTAAGTTGAAATGAAGTGAGTCAAGCGTATCAAGTGTGAACATTCAAGAACCCGCAGCGAAAGCCGCGGGTTCTTTTTCGATGTATGTACTTATTGAAAATCAACCAGCCGTAGCAAAGCCCCGGCGTATAGGCCGATATTCAACGGAAGTAGCCAGTGATTCCGGCACGCGTGGACAACCTTGAGAAACACGCCGAACGCTAGAGATGCGATAACGCCGGGAGCGGACCGGCCAAACACTCCGGCCCAGTTGACAAGGGACTCGTAGTTGAAGTGTTCGTTGTAAATGGGGCCGGTAGAGCATAGCAGCATGTGTAGCCCAATTCCCACGGCCATTGCTGCAACGCCGATCAACACCTTCATCGCTTCGCCTTCTTCTCCGGCTTCGGCCAGCCCTCTTTTGGTTTAGACTTTCGAAGCGCGTGGGCCATCGCCTCCTGCCAGTCCACACCCTCAGCCTTCAAGACTTCTTCTTTCGGCCCGCGCTTTTTCTTAGTATTCCGGTTGGCCACGGTTTGATCTCGTTCTTGAACGTTCGGCGATGCGAGTCACCATATGCGACGTGATGCCACTCATTGCGGCAACCGTCGGCGGTCACGAGCATGATAGGCCACAAGTGCATCAAAGCACGAATCCACTCAAATGTGCCCGCACTGCTTAGTGCGCCAGAAAACTCAAAGAGCGATTTCTTGCAATCACGACACACCTGATTCAACTTCGGATGCCCATGTCGGCTCATGTCACTGCTGACGACGATCCAATCCTCCCCCTCCAGTTGCGGAATCCAAATGTCATCCGGCGTGTCTCCCGGGAAGCGCGCGCGTTTATGTAGTAGTTGCACTGGAGGCCCCTTGTGCCACTGTTGAACCGTCTTGGCCAGCCATTCCGTCATGGGAGGACCGAAGGTGTTATCAAAGAGCACTCTCACGCAGCGTTCTCTAGCCTCCGGTGCAGTTCCAGCGCGATTTGAATATCATCCTCCTCAACGCTGTATGCCATCGCCGCACGGTGTACTGATCCCTCTGCGATAGCGGCGTTTGCCAGCACATAAAACGGCGTGGCGGTTGTTCCGACGAGCGGTGCGCCAAACTCGTAACGCGGGTCCATCCACACCGAGCGACCATAAGCGACGTGAAGGCGAAACCGTTGCGCTCTGCCCTCTTGGTTAAAGTCGATTCGATCCAAGAAGGGGCGAGCAATTTGAGGCAGCAACATTTGACCACGCGAGCGTCCAGTAAATTGTTCCAACGCTTGCTCGTTATCTCCAGTATGCATTTCCCTGTCGAATACGGCCACGACCTCACGCCTTGCAAGAGGATGGTCTTTGCCCTCCTTCTCTGCAATGTCAATCGCTTTACGAATCTTTGGGAGTCTAATTCCGCGACGGGTCGCGCGATCGACAATGTACAACTGCACAAAGTCGAGAAACGTCACTACGCGCTCGTGGATTCCCAACTCAGGATCAATCACTGGCCGTGTTTTCTTTGTGGGATACAGCCAACGATAGACGCTTCCAAATGACACCTCTCCGTAATACGCAGCCTCTGCCGGCGTATACAGTCCTTTGTTCAGAAGGTCCATGATTGATGAGTGCTTCACCACCTACTTCACAATCCAATCCACTTTCTTGTTATCACGCGGCTTCTTCGGACGGCGTGCAATACATCAGGCGTTTCCCAACACCGGACTTGATCGCAGCCGTGGTTCTCGCGCCATCATCGACATGCCGGGTATTGTAGCGGAAGTCAAACTCCGCAAGATATCGGTGTAGGTGCTTCTTACTGACATTGTGGTACACCCCGTACATGCCGCGTTTCACCAGCGCAAATACGCCCTCGATCGTGTTCGTGTTCACATCACCACGCGCGTACTCTTTGGCCGTGTGTTGCACCGTATCATGCCCGCCAGCGAAGTGCTGGTGAATACCGCGATACGCGGCGTTCTCATCAGTCATGATGCGAGCCTGATCGTCTACCAGTTCTTTGATCGCGCTCTTCAGCGTGGACGCCGCAACATCTGGAACAACGCGCGAATGCACTCGTCCATTGCGCTCGACCATTCCGAACACCAGAGTTTTCTTCGTGCCGCGTCCCCGCTTGTTTACTGGATTCTCAGCAGTGCCGCGATAGCGCGGCTTGCCGCCGACGTAGGTTTCGTCGCACTCGACGATTCCGCTGAACTTCACACCGGGCATATCGGCCATTGCGAAGCGAACCCTGTGCATAAGGAACAAGGCCGACTTATAGGACAATCCAGTTTGACGCTGAATCTGCTTCGCACTCATACCCTTCTTTGACGAACAGGCTTGCCAAAATGCCAAGCACCAGCAGCGTAGTGGAATGCGGCTGTCCTCCATGACCGTGCCGAATCTGACGCTGTACAACTTGCCACAGCCACGACAACGCCAGCGGTAATCTTTGTTGCGCTTCCCATCACGGCCAGTCATCTGGTACACATCGGAACTGTTGCAAATGGGACAGCATGGCGAATCACCCCAACGCTCTTGCTCCATGAAGTGCGCGGCGGTGGATTCGTCGGCGCATGCCAGCGGCACGCTGCGGATCACATCAGACTTGTTCTCAGCGACTTTTCCGGGCTTGTTCTTGCACATGGAATTGTTGTATTTGATGAAAACCATCTGTCAAGGGGGGTTTGTGGAAAACCTGTCAATTGTCAGGTTTTCCACAATATGTAGTGGTCGCACCCAGTTTGCTTGACACGGGTAGGGGGTTCTTGTAGATTCCACGCCGGCTGATAGGCAAGGTTGTGTTCTCTAATCCGCAAATACGAACCACTGGACCGCGCTGCGCCTTGCCCGTCAGCCAACGAATAAGGCAGCGCGGTTCTTTGCGCCGTTTTTGCAGACAGGAGTCTACTGATGGCCAGCGGCAGTTACTACAAGATGTACTCGGACAACCAAGGCTATTGGCGATGGACCTTCTACGCCGCAAACCACGAGCCGATCGCGGTTTCCAGCGAAGGATACGTTCACCGAAGGGATTGTGAGCACTCGATCGGGCTGGTGAAGGCGAGTTACGATTCGCCCGTCTACGCACCGTGATCGTGGCCTGGGATTACCTTCACCTCTCCAGGTGGACCGTAGTTCCAGCGCACATCTGAGATGATCTTTTGGACCCGCCGAATCCAGACTCTTTGCCGGTTGTTCAATTCTGGTTTGGCTAACACATCCGCGATTTGCGGGAGTGTTCGCTCCAGTTCCCCTAGGTCTTCTTCGGTAATCTGAAAGAATCTCGGCATAGTCCCTTACTCCCAAGCCCCAGCCGGTTGCAGCCGACTGGGGTTTTTGCATGTGCGATACGTCTACAGCGCAAATTGTGTTCCGGCCGTTGGAATGCCGCCGGATTCGGTTCGCCATGCAGAACACGCCTGGAACGCGCAAAATTCCCGCACTTCGGCAATTTTCAATAAGTACATACGTCCGTTCTCTTTGTTTCGCGCTCGGAAATGTGATGACGCAAGGACGGGCGGGGCGGGACGCGCGCTTGGCAGTCAGTTCATTCGCCAGCGGTGATCATCAACGATTGCCGGGTCGCGCGCTGCGTGTCTTTCGCGGCCCGCGTGCGCCGCTTCGCATACGGTTTCCGCTTGCGGCGGGGCGCTTCGCGCTCCGGCCGCTCCACGTCCATGCCGTACAGCAATCCCCCGGAAAGGTGCGCGACGAACGTGTTCCATCCGGTGCAGTCGTTCAGCGAAACATTGCTCAGGTTCCAGCACTGGCGGCAGGCGAAACTGCGATGGCCCCGGCCGATCTCGATGTCCTGCATGCCCGGCTCCCATGATCCGCACAATCCGCTGTCGGCGGGCATCGCCAGGCGCAAGCGCACGCCTGTCGCCTTGGCCAGCGTCCACGTGGGCAGCGGCGCAAAGAGGTACCTGCACAATTTTCCGCAGGGCTTGTACACCATGCGCGGCTGCATGCTGAAAGAGTCATTCGCATCCGTTTCAGCATCAAGAGCGCTGATCGCGACGCTTCGGCCAGGACACACCCAATCCCAACCCTGCAAGTGCGGCCGGCCCAGCCGCATCGTGTAGCGCGGCACGCGCTGCAACGTCTGCTCGAAATGTTCGGGCAACTTGTTCCAGAACCACTGCCACAGCGAGCCCCAGACCTGGTCCGGCGGCAGCCCGCCGTAATGATTGGGGTCCATGGGCGAGGGCGTCCAGACCTTGGGGCAGGCGATCCACGGCTTGCCGGGCACTTCGCCGCGGTACTTGCCTTCCTGGCGCAGGAAACCCATCTGCATCCACTTGTTGGCCATGTTCTTGGAGATGCCGTACATTTCCGCAGCGATCCAGAGCGTGACGCCGGGCCAGTCGATGGTGACGGGCCTGTTCAGCCAGCCGATTGTTGTGCCGTTGAGCGTGACGGTGTGAGGCTGAATGTTTTCATCGGCGCCGCGCGGCTCGATCAGCGCGCGATACTCATTGATGCGGCGGTCGGAGGCGCGCAGACACATGCAGACCGCGCGAGGCGGGCGGCGCACGGATGGCAACTGGCTCCGCCGCCAGCATTGCAGTGCAAGCTCAGGATTGCGCGCGCATTTGCGCCCGATGCGCGTCCAGGCCTCCAGCAGGTTGATGTCAATCTGATCCAACGCGAAGTGAAACGCCGGCCGGCAAGTTTTGTTCCCATTTTGTTCGGATGTGGTGCGGGGGCGATGCATACGCCGGCCAAAGCGTTGGTACTGGTAGCGTCTGGAATTGTGACCGTCGAATCGAAGCGGTCAAGCATCGGCTAGAATGTAGGCATGCCGAAGAAGCAACGCAAGCCACGCCAGCCCGATCCGAACGTCACCGCGTTCAACATGATGGAGCGTATCGCGGCCAAGACCGAAGGGCGCAAACTGCCGGAGCCGCAGAAGCCAAAAGAGAAAAACCCAGCGGCGGTCGCGCTGGGTCGATTGGGCGGATTGAAGGGCGGGAAGGCGCGGGCTGCGAAGCTCTCTGTCAAGAAACGATCAGAGATCGCGAAGAACGCCGCCAAAAGTCGATGGTCAAATGACGCTGAATGATCAAGCCTCGACCGGCTGATCAAGTTCCGCCAGGTCTTCATTGAAGTCGAACACCATCTGGATGTGTGCGCCGTACTTGTTGTTGTCGTTGAAGCTGTCCACATCGGTCTTGAGGTGGCGACAATCACCAAGAATCTGGAATCGCCGCTGCTGAAACGCAACCTGCATCTGTTCGGGGGTGGCATCGTCCATGTCAACCCAGAACATAAGCTGCTCGTGACTGCCGTCTGGCAGCTCGCGAATTTCGCGAATCGCGTGCTTCTGACGGACGCGGCGGCCTTGTGGGTCTGTGAAAAACTCTTCCCGCATGGCGGTCGCAAAGTCTTCAGCAAGCAGGTCA
>CAMPIL010000023.1 GCA_946886375.1 uncultured Phycisphaerales bacterium | reverse complement strand
GATTGCAGCAGATGCGATGAATGAATGCAACCGCAGATGAACGCGGATGAACACGTTTGCGAAGATGTGAGGCAAGTTGATCGACACGGCTCGCCGCGATCGCAGCAATGGTGATGCGGATTCCGAAGGATGAAACCCACCGTCAACGCCGAATCCAAAGGCGGGCCGGCTGGCGGATGGAGCGGGCGGGCATATATTATAGATAGTCAGGATGTAGTTTGGGTTGAGCGGAGAAGGCTTATCCGATCTTGCCCAGGTGACGACTCGCTGAATTGATGAGGGACGAACGCATGTGTGCCGCGTGGAAAAATCAACTCAACATGGAGGTACTTCTCCGAAAGATCAATGCAGCTAGAAAACAAGACTCAAGCGGGACATTCGTCTTCCATGGATTGGAATACTTTGAAGCTGTAGCTGCACTGATGAGCAATCTTCAAATGGATCGGCAAATTCCTGCCATCGATCGGGAGGGCCTTGTCCGTGCCGCAATGCGAGTTGCCGCTCAACGCGGGGAGATTTCGGCCCAAGCTGCCCTCCGCGCAATTTCCAATTCAGAAGCTCAATACTTGAAGAAGCCGCTAACGACCTTCCACCTTTGCACAAGTTTATCGATGCAAGCCTTACCGACCCTGCGAACTCGGAAGCTCAGCGAAACGCTTTTCGCCTTCTCCACGCATCGCCCCAGGCATTATGACATAGGACCTCTGGAGCGCAAGATAGAACACCATTGCGGCAATCTTCGCCCTTTCCGCGAATATATGGCCGTCCGCGTAATCGTCCGCGATCGCACCGCATTGGCCGGTGCCAGCAAAGCACTCGATTGCTTGGACCTGTTGCGGGCATTTTGGAATTTCTACTGGAACTTGCGTCATCCGTATCGGATGTCCTCAGACCCTCATCCGGTGAATTCAATTCTACGCGGTCCGTTTCACACGATTCACACCGACGACGGCATGCTCGCCACAGAGGAATTCTACTATGAGCAGTATAAGACTAAGCCCCCTGTTCCTGAACGGCGCGTTGCAACTGAATGGCCGAAGTTCCACAAATTTGAAACGGATCTAAGGCGACGGCTGCGACAGATCCCATATCGTGACCAACTGGAGCGGTCCCTGCGCTTCTATGTGCGAGCACTAGACCAGTCCGACTATGATCAGGCGTTCGTCGGGCTCTGGACAACTCTTGAATTACTGACCGACACTCCCATGGCGCGATACGACGTGACTGTCAAACGAGCGGCGTTTGTTTGGGAGGCTCACGATTATCATCAAAGCGTCCTTTCATATTTGCGGCAACTTCGGAACATTACTGTGCACTCAGACGAGTTCGGACAGGATGGGGAATCTTCGGTGTATCAGCTCAAACAATACGTCGAACAACTATTCAAATTTCATCTGTTCAACCGATTTCGATTTGGATCAATTGCCGAGGCCTGCGCGCTACTCGATATGCCCGCGGGGAGGGAAGAGCTCAAGGGACGAGTCCGCCTTGCCCAAAATGCGCTCAGGTACAGAAGCCGGTAGAGTCCACCCAGGCGACTGACGATTCACGGTCAGCGAGTAGCAAAAAGGTGGCTACTGCGCCAGCGAATCCCACCACGACGCTCCCCGCACGCCATACCGCTCAATCCCTGAAGGGCGGCCCCTCATTTGCGGGTGGGCATCGATCTTCATCGTAAACAGTTCGCGCGGATGGATGTGGGTGGTGTCACCATCCGCACCAAGTTGCGCAAACTCCGCACAAGTGGTCACACTTTCCGCAAAGGCGGTCACACGTTCCGCGCGGGAACTCGCACGATCCGCACCGGAGGTCCCACAATCCGCACCGAAGGTGCGCAGATCCGCGCGCAAGCTGCAATAATCCGCACGCAGCGCGCAACGATCCGCACCAGATGCGCCACAATCCGCACCAGACATGCGCCAATCCGCCCCGAAGGTGCAACAATCCGCACCCGGCGCGCAACGATCCGCACCGAGCGCGCAACATTTGGGGCCAATCGCGCAAGGTCTGGTGCGGATCGCGCAGCCTCCAGTGCGAATCGCGCAAGGTCCATTGCGGATCGCGCAGGGTCTATGCCGGATCGCGCAAGTCCGATGGCGGATCGTGCAGGGTCCATGGCGGATCGCGCAAGTCCGAGGGCGGATCGTGCAGGGTTTATTCCCGATCGCGCAGGGTCCATTGCGGATCGTGCAGGATTCATGCAAGGGCGCGCAACCTTCATGCCGGATCGCCACAAGACCTTGCAGAACCGAGCGGCGTTCATGCAAACTCGAACGTCCAACTTACAGAAAACACCCTTCTTCCTGCAAGATGGCAAGGTCTGACCGAGTTATTTGAGGCGAACCAGTGAATTTACAGGACACGCAACGCACGAGGTGGCAATCAGCGGTCGGCGATCAGCCCCCCACAAGATTCACCGCAGAGGAATCTGCGTCTCTGCATTCGGAGCAGTAATTCATCAGTCGAAGAACCAGCAGCCGATGTGAGGCCCGCCTGCCTTCATGAGCAATACAGCTGCAATCCAGATCATCAGCGTCAGGCCGAATGGAGTCAGGGTGGTCCACCGCCACCTTTGTTCTGAAATGTATCTTTGGATTCCAATCGCGAACGCAATCGCGAGGTTGGTTACAAAGAGCGGCAGTGCGAGAAAGAACGCAAGCAGTGTCACACTATGGAATGTGCTCACCCAGCCATTGATGAATTTGGGATCGTCTGCGTAAATGCGCGGCACGCGGCCGAGAGAAATCACAGCCACGAGCCAGGTTGAATACCACAAGAGCGGCAGCAGAAACGCCGAAAGAGCAATGAGCATGCAGAGCCGACCAAGCCGCTTCGTGGGGCGACCATCATCAAAAGTTGAGGGGATGTTCGGATCAAATGCCCGTCCGCACTCAGGGCAGCGATGCTCGCCCCCATTTCCGCCGGTCAAGTGAGACAGATCGTATTTGCAGGACAGGCAATGCACGGATTCATCCTACGCACGGAATTGCCGAGGCTCGGCCCCGGAACGTTGGGCTACTTTGTGCCATCCGCAATCACCTGTCGTCGAAGCCGTCGAATAAAAATGCAAAGAACAGGTATCGCCCAATGAGGCCGCAGACGACGAGCACAAAGGCAATCCAGGCGATCTTTGCCCAGAAGATGAAAGTGTCAAACGAACATGCCTCGCCATCCATGAATGATGCGGGATCGCTCGGCTCAAACTCGCGGCCGCACTCGGGACAGCGATGCTCGGACAGTTTTCGGAGATCGTAATTGCAAGTCAGGCAACGCACGAGGTGGCAATCAGCGGTCAGCGGTCAGAACATGGCTGATGATCGATTCGAGTATCACGCTGCCCCAACACGTTAACACAACGCCGAGGACGACGATAATCAAAGCAATGACCACGATGCCGACTGTTCGATCCTTCGCGCGAAGCGCGCTCAGCGGCGTTTCATACGAGTGCGGGTCATTCGGATCAAATGCCCGTCCGCACTCAGGGCAGCGATGCTCGCCCCCATTTCCGCCGGTCAAGTGAGACAGATCGTATTTGCAGGACAGGCAACGCATCCACTGAAGTGTATCACTCGGATTGCCGCAGCCTCGCCATCGCACACCACGCACGCAGTCGCGCTCTCAGCGCACGTCCTCATCCCCTTCATCCGCGTTCATCCATCCGTGTTCATCTGCGGTTGCTTCTTGTCCGCAGTTTCCATTCAACTGTACAGGCTTTCGATGCTCGGGCTGAGCCCGACCATGCCTGCGGCGACGGTGCGGATGGCGGCGACCAATGCGGCTTCGCCATCGCTCTTGGCGACGTAACCCCACGCGCCTGCATCGAGGGCTTTGTCGAGCAGGTCCTGACGAATCAGGCCTGAGTACATCAGCACGCGGGCCTTGGTGCAGATGCCTTCCAGTTCGCTGATGGCGTCGAAGGGGTTCTTGCCTGGCATGTCGATGTCAAGCAGAACGATATCGGGACAGTTGCCTTTGATCTGCTGAAGAAACGTGCCTGCGTCCGGCGCGCAGCCATGCCAGACAAGATCGGGCGCGCGGCGGAGTTGCAGTTGAACTGCTTCGGCGATCAGCGAATTGTCATCGACGCAGAAGACTTTGATCGTTTGAGCGGATGTGCTCATCATCATGACTCGATACCCCCATGCTACCAATGATCTTGAGAAGTGCCATGCGAAGGTCCGCAGTCTTGGTCTGCGGCCCGACGCGCAGGATGCCGCTCGATTCACCGGGGAGTGAATTGGCGGGCAAATCAGCGGGTGAATCGACGAGTGAATCGGCTGCCGGTCCTGAAACCCGCGCGTCCAGCAGCAGCACGTGTCCTGTGGAATTGCGCGAGATGAACATCTCTGCTGCATCGGAATCGTCCGTCACAAGCAGGTGGGCGCGGCGAGGTTCATCGGTCATCACGAAGTTCTGAGCCGTCAGCAGATGGCCAAGCAGCGCGCGAAGGCGCGCGTTCTTCACATCAACCGAAGCGACGGGTTTTTGACCGTTGGAGGTGCGCGCGATGGGGATTCTGAGGATGAACGATGCGCCCTGGCCGGGCTGCGAATCGATTTGGAGAGTCCCCTTCACGGACTGGACGATGCCGTGGACGATGGTGAGTCCAAGGCCGGTGGAGATGCCTCGTGTCTTGGTGGAGAAATAGGGCTCCAGGCAGCGGTCGCGCACATGGCTGGACATGCCGGGGCCGTTGTCAGCGACGATTACGCGCACGAACTCGCCATCGGAAGCGGCGCTGATGCACACCCTGCCATCGGGCTGCGGCGCGGGACCGGACATCGCCTGCCCTGCGTTCTGCACCAGGTTGAAGACCGCCTGCGTGAGCAGGTGATTGGGAATCGCCAGCGGCGGAAGGTCTGGGGAGATGTGTGACTCAAGCGCGAACTGCCGGCCCAGGCTGGTGCGAAGCAGCGCGTGGGTCTGCTCCCACCACTGCTCGAGCCTGATCATTCCGGGCGAGCCATGGTGGTACGTGGGATCGATGGCGAGCATGCGCAGGCCACTGGCGAGCGTGTGCAGGTACTCGATCGCCTTGCGAATGGCGTCAAAGTGATCGCGGAAGCCATCGTTGGTCGGCAGTTGCGACGCAATGGTTTCGATGCGTGCGCGCAGCGGCATGAGCACGTTGCCCATGTCGTGCCCAAGGCCGGCCGAAAGCGTGCCCAGCGCGGCAAGCCGTTCAGCGGTGCGCAGGCGTTCCTGCGAGGTTGAGAGGTCGGCGGTGGCGCGCTCCACGCGCTCTTCCAGCGATTCGGCGTACTTCTGCTGGAGTTCGCGCATCAGTTTTTCGGTGCGCTTCTGCTCGGTGATGTCGCGGGCGATCTTGGATGCGCCGACGACGCGGCCGGTGGAATCGCGGATGGGCGAGATGGTGAGCGAGAGGTCCAGCAGCGTTCCGTCCTTGCGGACGCGAACGGTCTCGAAGTGGTCAACGCGCTCGCCCCGGCGTAGCCGATCGAGGATCGCGGGTTCCTCGCTCTTGCGGTCCTGAGGAATCAGCATGAGAACAGGATTGCCGATGGCTTCGTCCGCTGTGTAGCCGAAAAGCCGCTCGGCGCTCTTGTTCCAACTGGTGATGATGCCATCCAGATTCTTGGAAATGATGGCGTCATCAGATGATTCAACGATGGCACTGAGAAGGGCCTGTGTAAGGTCAGCATGACCTTCGCTGGTATTCGCCATTGAAATTGCCAAACGGGCTCATCCTCTACGATTCGAATACCCAAGCAGTGTCTGGGCTTGGGCGATTCGCGACGGGTTTGGGAAAACGCATGCTTTCGGAACAATACAAGGGTCATTGCCAAATCCCTAGCAAAACGCTGGGTTGGGATTCGGGAATAGGAAAGCGAGCCTATGACTGGACCACCCGGAGAGGTGAATCGCGGCGCAATCGGGAAAGCGACCACCGATTCGCCGCGAATTGCGGAAGGATCGTGATTTCGCACCTTTCTCTACAATTTCACACGTGCTTCCCTATGATACTCCTCCACCCGCACAGAGAGCAAACACCTGGCTGAAACGCGATACATCAAAGTCCGCGGCGCTGCCGAGCACAACCTCAAGTCGCTCGATGTGGACATCCCGCGCGATCAGTTGGTGGTGATGACCGGCGTCAGCGGTTCGGGCAAGAGTTCGCTGGCGTTCGACACGATCTTCGCTGAGGGTCAGCGCAAGTACATGGAATCGCTGAGCGCGTACGCCCGGCAGTTCCTCGATCAATTGCAGAAGCCGCAGGTCGAGTCGATCGAGGGTCTGCCCCCCACGATCGCCATCGAGCAGCGCAGCGGCGGGCACAACCCGCGATCGACGGTCGCAACCACGACGGAGGTCTACGACTATCTGCGACTGTTGTTTGCGCGCTGCGGCCAGCCGACGTGCTGGCACGTGGATGAGCGAACTGGGAAGGTCTGCGGGCAGGCGATCACAGCGTCGAGCCCGACGCAGATCGTGGACACGCTGATGAGTTGGCCTTCGGGAACGCGCTTGATGATCTGCTCGCCGGTGATTCGCGGCAAAAAGGGCTTTCATCGTGATGTGATTGAAGGCCTGCAGAAGCACGGCTTTGTGCGAGCGCGCGTCAACGGCAAGATCATCGACATTCGCGATGCGCTCAAGGAAGGCGGCGACAATCCGCTGAGCCTCGGCCGGTATGAAATGCACACGATCGAGGCGATCGTGGACCGCGTGGTGATCGGCAGCGAAGTGTCGGTGCGGCAGCGATTGGTGGATTCGGTGGAGGTCGCGCTGCGGTTGAGCGAAGGATCGCTGGTGGTGCTGCGCGAGTCGGGATCAGATGGCGATGCGAAATCGCAGTCTTCATCCAATGGCTGGATCGAACATCGGTTCAGCGAGAAGTTCGCGTGTCCGGATCATCCTGAATGCAGCCTGGAGGAGTTGGAGCCGCGGTTGTTTTCGTTCAACTCGCCGTACGGCGCGTGCTCGCGCTGCGATGGGTTGGGAACCATCAACGAGTTCGATGAGAACCTGATCGTGCCGGATGCATCGCTGGCGATCAATGACGGGGCGATCGAGCCGTGGCGGAAGAACGGCCGGCGAATGAACATGTTCTACGGCCGGATGCTGCGCCGATTCTGCGAGTGCGTGGGCGCGAAGCGCGATTGCTCGTATGAGAAACTCCCCAAGGCGGCGCGCAAGATTCTCATGCACGGCACGACCGAGGCTGATGAAGCGAAACTCGGATTCAGCTTCGAAGGCGTCATTCCCAACCTGCACCGCCGCTATGAGAATACCGAAAGCGACTACATCAAGGAGCGGCTGCAGGATTACATGAGCGGCACGCCATGCCCGGTGTGCCAGGGCAAGCGATTGCGCATTGAGGCCCTGCATGTGATGTTGCGCGGCAACCAGCGCGGCACGCGCGGCGGCGAGATGTACAACATTGCCAATGTCACGGCGTTGACGATCGATCAAGCGATCGGCTTCTTCACTTCGCTGGAGTTGAATGCAGAGCAGCAGCACATTGCAGAGCCGATCCTGCGCGAGATCAACGCGCGATTGGGATTCCTCGCCTCGGTGGGGTTGAATTATCTCACGCTGGATCGAACCAGCGCGACGCTCAGCGGCGGCGAGGCTCAGCGCATCCGGCTCGCCACCCAAGTGGGTTCGGGGCTTGTCGGCGTGTGCTACGTGCTGGACGAGCCGACCATCGGCCTGCACCAGCGCGATAATGATCGCCTGATCGGCACGCTGCGCCGGCTCGCGGACATCGGCAACACCGTGCTTGTCGTCGAACACGATGAGGGCATGATCCTCGCGGCGGATCACGTGATTGACATTGGGCCCGGGCCGGGCAAGCGCGGCGGCACAGTCGTGGCGCAAGGGACGGTGAAGGATGTGCTGGCGAATGAGAAGTCATTGACCGGCGCGTTCCTCTCACATCGCAGGTTCATTCCTGCCCCCGCGAAACGGCGCGAGGTGAGCGACGATAAATCGGTGGTGGTCAAGGGCGCGCGGGCGAACAATCTCAAATCCATCGACGTGGCGTTTCCCCTTGGCGGGCTGGTCTGCGTGACCGGCGTGTCCGGATCAGGCAAATCGACGCTCGTGAATGAAGTGCTGTTGAAGGCTGCGAAGCGCGAAGTGTACGGCTCGCGCATTGTGCCGGGCGCGCATTCACGCATCAATGGGCTGGGAAAAGTCGAACGTGTGATTGAAGTCGATCAGTCCCCCATCGGCCGCACGCCTCGATCCAATCCGGCGACCTACACCGGCATCTTCGATGAGATCCGCAAACTGTTCGCCGCGACGAAGGAGGCGAAGATTCGCGGGTACGAGGCCGGCCGATTCAGTTTCAACGTCAAGGGCGGGCGGTGCGAATCATGCCAGGGTCAGGGCGTGAAGAAGATTGAGATGCACTTCCTGCCGGATGTTTTCGTCACTTGCGAAACCTGCAAAGGCAAGCGTTACAACCGCGAAACGCTGGAGATCACCTACCGGCACAAGACGATCGCCGATGTACTGGAGATGACGGTCGAGGAAGCGGTCTCCTTCTTTGAATCTCACCCCAGGACGCTGCGCATGCTGCAGTGCCTGCACGATGTGGGATTGGATTACGTGCAACTCGGCCAGCCGTCCACGACGCTCTCCGGCGGCGAGGCTCAACGCATCAAGCTCGCCAGCGAATTGGGGAATGCATCGCCCGGCCACACGCTTTATGTCTTGGACGAGCCGACAACGGGCCTTCACTTTGCGGACGTGGAGCGCCTGCTCAACGTGCTCAATCGGCTTGCCGATCTCGGCCACACGCTTGTGGTGATTGAGCACAATTTGGATGTGATCAAGTGCGCCGATTGGGTGATTGATCTTGGTCCGGAGGGCGGCGACCGAGGCGGAACGGTCATCGCATCGGGCACTCCCGAGCAGATCGCGGCTGTCAAGCACAGTCATACAGGACGCTATCTCCAGCCGTTGCTGGATTCGGGAAAGAAATCACAATCAAGCGGCCGATCGCTTCAATCCACATCGCGGTAGTCATTCGAACTGCCAGAGCGACCGCCAGGTTCCGTGAGAAAATCGTCCTTTTTCGACCCAGCCCCTACACACCGGCTGCGAATTGTGGCACACTAGTCATACGAGGGAAGATCGATCGCGCCGGACCCATCGGATATCCGTTTGATGGCAGATTGGTTTCCCAATCGCATCAAGTGAACCGACGGATGGTGAAATCGGACTGGCATGGAGGATTCACCGATGCGATTGTTCAAGAATCGAATCGAAGCCGCCAGTGAATTGGCGCAGCATCTGACCTTCCTCAAGGCCGACAACCCGATCATTCTTGGGTTGGCCAATGGCGGCGTGCCGCTGGCGGACGTCATCGCCCGGCAGCTTGAGGCTCCACTGGACGTGATGCTGATCGAGAAACTCTTCGCGCCCAATGCGTCCACGCAGGTGGTCGGCGCGGTCGATGAGCATGGCCGCATCTCGCTGATTCAATCCACCGCCCGATGGCACCACCTCACCACACAGCAGTTGGTGGATCCGGCTCGCGAATCATTCCGACTGTTGCAGCATCGTCAGTCGCGCATTCGGTCGATCCTGCCGCAGATTGAAGTTCGCGGCCGCACGGTCGTCGTGGTCGGCCAGGGTGTCGCCACCGGCGCCAAGATGCTGGGTGCCATCGCCTCGCTGAAGGATCGCGGCGCGGCCAAGATCGTCGCCGCGGCTCCGGCCGGCACAAGCCAGGCCACGTGGCAACTGCACGAGGCGGCTCATGCCGTGGTGATTCCCCATCAACCCGCGAAGTTCAAGGGAATCGAGAGTTTTTACGAAGACTTCAATGATGTCACGGACGACATCGTTGTGCGAATCCTTGAGCGTTGGACCGCGGACCGGCCGCACAACCGCCAGGACTCGCGCACCATCACGATGAAACTCAACAGCACGCGCGGGCAGGCGCTGATGTGCGAACTTGATCTCCCGCCGGGCATGACGCGTGGCAGCGGGCCGTACCCCGCGGTGATCTTCGCGCATGGCTTTGAGAGCAACGCACGCAGCCCGCGATCAATCGTCATTAGCCGGCGGTTGGCGCAGCGCGGCATCATCGGCGCCCGCATGGATTTCACAGGGCACGGACGTTCTGAAGGAAGAATCGAAGACGCTTCTGACGTGCAGATGATCGCCGACCTGCACGTGGTGTATCAAAGCATCGCCGGACTTGCCGAAGTCGACGCCCATCACATGGGCGTGGTGGGCGCGGGAACCGGAGGCATGATCGCACTGCATTATGCGGCGCAGGTCCCCAGCGTCAAAGCGCTGGTCATCCGCGGACCCGTGTGCGGGCGCGAAACCGTCGCGGCCCGCCAGGTCAAGGCGCCGACGCTGCTCATACACGCCGAAAGCGACACCGCCTTGTTTGATTCGGTGCAGACGCTTGATCGCGAACTGGCTGCACAGCATCAGTTGCTGCGCATTCCCAACGCCAACCGGCTGTTCAACGATCCCATCAGCATGGAATTGATGGTCAGCGCGACAGCGGACTGGATGATCGATCACCTTCTTGTCGGCCGTGAACTCGACCAGAGGCAAGCCGCGGAGATTCAAATGGCGCCGCTTCAGCCGACGGAACAGGAATCGCAGGCGACTTCGTGACAGAAACGCGCGACGCCTCGCCCGGTTCCGCTTTGCCCCAGGCGAATTCGCGCAGTCGTGCGAGCAATTCCGGCGATGCCGCACCGTTGATTCCTGCACTGGGTTGGAACCGTTCGATGTCATCCAGCATCGCGATCAGATCGATTTCGTCGTACGCCGCGCGAATCTGTCCCGTTGCGGCGAAGTGCTGTGCTGTTGGAATCTGATGATCATTGCGCGTTTCGCCCAGGCTGCTCAATCGAGGAAGCACAAGCAGCGGCTTGCGGTACTGCATCGCTGCGATGATCGTTCCGGTGCCCGCATGCCCCACCACGGCAGAGGCCTGCATCATTCTGCTGCGAAATTCATCCGGCGTGAGTTGTGATTGCCACCCAAAGCACTTCGGCCGATACGCCCCCGCGCCGATTTGTCCGAATACATCGCGCCGCCCGTTCGCCTGCGCCCATTGATCCACCGCGCGAATCAACCGGTCAAACGGCATCTGATGGCCGACGGTGACGAAGATCACAGCACTGCTCCCGCAAATTGTGGGGCGCGCCCGCCCGGCTGCGCGCCCGACGCGAGGTGCGGCCATTGCGTCAGCCACAGGTCTGCGTACTTGCCGACGATTCGCCCCGACATCGAGAGTTCATCCACGTTTGCGATGCTGTCCAGCCAGATCGTGCGCGCCCCAAAAAGCCGGCCGAACCGCAGCGCAAAGTACCCCGGCGCAGCGCCTGTTGTCACGACGACGTCCGGCCGCTCGCGCATAAGGATCAGCAACACCCGCAGCGCCATCATCGCCACCGCAATTTTGTTCCACCTGGTCGCGTCATTGACGGTGTAGAAGCGATGGCCGGGAACTTCGCTGCGATACGCGCGGTTCACTGTCACGAACGCCACGTCGGCTCCTTCGAAGGCGGGCATCGTGCGCATGAGTTCCACCCAGTGCCCGCCGCCGCTGGATACTGCGAGAATCCGTCGCTGATGTGAGGTGTTGGCAGGCATCGGTCAAAGTCGTCCTTGTGCGCTGGCTATGTCGAAACGACCGCCCTTCGTGCTCGAGCCGTCGAGTCTGAACCCGTTAGCGATGGTCGTCTCGACTTCACCCTTCCGCGGAACACAAGCCTCTTCGGTGATATTGGCGGCGACCTCGCGCCGCGACTGAATCGCACGGTGATAACGGTTCATCGTGCGTCGCTTTCCCATGAGCAGCGATTGCAGTTCGAATCTGCGAAAGAACCGCAGGTACTCGGGATTGCAGAAGCGCGGCTCGCGCGTGAACCACGCCTTGAGGTATCCCCACATGATTCCCGCGCCGCTGAGAACGTATGGTCGTTCAAACATGCGGTACATCGAAACCGCCAGCACGTAATACCACGCGGAGCCCATGAAATACTTGCCCCTGCCCCATCGCACGCGGCCGGTCCAGAAATTTTTCTGGCTTGAACCCATGCGGCGAAGGTGAATGATTTGCAGGTGCGGGTCATCCAGTGATCGGGCCAGCCACCCCTTCATGCGGCACATGTGGCCGTCGATGCCGTCCCAACTCACTTGCCTCACGAATCCGCCGATGTCCTGGAAGCACCGCACGCGATACAACTTGGCTGGACCGACTGAGTTTTCATCGCCGCAGCGCTCCTCCACAAGTCGATCGCCATATTTCAGGAACAACTTGCCCGACAATGTTCCGAGTCGCTGGTTGGATTCGAAGAGCTCCATCAGCCGCTCGAAATAGCGAGGCGCAAAGTCCAAGTCGCCATCCAGCTTGCATACGTAATCAAAGTCGTTCAGATCAATCGCCGCCAGGCCGTCATAGAACGCTTCGACAACACCCGGCCCGACCGCCCGCTCGCCGCGATTCTGCCTGCGAATCACCTGTATGAATGGATACCGCATGGCGGCGCGCTCAAGAATGTTGGGCGTGTTGTCCGTTGAGCCATCGTCCACAATGATCCATTTCGCCGGCGGTACGCTTTGCGCAGCCACTGCGTCAATCGTTGTTTGCAGGAACGCCGCTTCATCTCGGCAGGGCGTGATCAGCGCGTAGCGGCGGCGCAACGGGTCAGGCACATCGTTTGTCGAGGGGGCTTCAAGATTCAGATGGTCCGCGCTGATGTGTGTCCGCTGCTGGATGTATGTTTCAAACAGGCCCTCCAGGCGGGTGGTCTCCGTGACGGTGAAGTGATGCTGACGAACTCGCTGACGCCCGGCCGCCCCCATTTCATTCAGCCGTGCGATTGGAGATTTCAAGGCGTCGCGCATCGCATCGGCAAGGCTATCCACGTCACCGGCGGAGACGAGCCAGCCGTTCTCGTTGTGCCGGACCAATTCGGGCACGCCCGCCACCATGCTGCTGATGACCGGCCGGCCCATGGCTAAGGCTTCCATGATCACGACTGGCAGGCCTTCGGCGAAACTGGGCTGAACAAGCGCCCGGGCGTCGTGCAGGTGCTGCCGCACGGTCGCTTCATCGATCCAGCCGGTGATCGTGATGTTGTCATTCAGGCCCAGCCGATAAATGTGCCTCTGAAGTTCACCTCGCAACTCGCCGTCGCCTGCAAGTATCAGGCGCGCGTCGATGCCTTCTTCCACAAGCCGGTGCATGGCCTGGATGAGCAAGTGCTGGCCCTTCTGGGGCGTCAAGCGTCCGACGCATACCAGCGTGTGCGAATCCGCATGGATTGGCCGCGCATCATCGAAGAACTTGCTGCCGACCGAGCAATGAATGATGTGAATCTTGTGCCAATGCTCGTAGGGAACCCATCGCCGCAGTTGGGCTGCGCAGAACTGGCTGATCGCGACCGTAAATGCCGAATCAATGACCTTCTCTCGCAGGCTGAACCCGCGCGATGCGTCAAATTCAGTCGGGCCGTGCACGGTCATGCTGTAGGGCGGGCCGCCCATCAACCGAATGAGTCTCGCAACGGCCGCTGCGTTCGTGCCAAAGTGCACGTGGACGTGTTCGATGTCATGCTGTCGGAGCATGCGAAGCAGCACCGCCGCCTCGCCGATGTACGCACAATGCACGATCAGGCCGCGATCGCTACGGCGATGCATCGAATACGCGGTCTTCACCGCGTTGAGAAATTGCACCGGCCGCGTCACCGCGGCATGAACCGTGTCAACCAGGAACCGCCACTTGGGTTGCGCAAGGCAATGCGTGGTCTTTTGAGCCTCATTGCGGTCGGCCTCGTCGGCGATCGCGCCTCTGCCATCGCGTATGGCCAGGCGCATCACCCGATGGCCGCGCCGTTCCAGTTCGACAATTTCGCGGCGAATGAAGGTGTGACTGGCTTTGGGATACTCCGTCGTCAGATACGCCAGGCGAAAGGTGCGCGCTGCCGCGGTCGGCTTCAGGCTGGGCGGAGAATCGGCTCGGACCATGATCATGACTGCAGGGCTCCGGGAATCTCTCGCGCGATGTGACTTGCGTCCGCGCGCTTGTACTCGATCAATTTCGATTGCCGGCCTCGAATCCGATTGAACCAATAGCGCGCAATGCCGGCCATCTCCGCAAATTTTCCAAGCACGCAGTAGTTCGCATACAGCGAAGCGATGGCCGTCGTATCGCCTTGCGAAAGTCGGTATCGATAGATGCGTCGCCACAGCACGCCATACAACGCGAACAATGCAAGACTGGCGCCCCAGGTCCACCACGCCGCCGCGAACGCCGTCAGCGGCAGCAGCAGCGCCCATTCGATGATCGACCTCACTTCGTGCACGAAGAACTTCGCTGGAGCACGGCCGTGAAGTGCACGGCATTCGGCGTACGCGTGACCGCTGCGCACCATCCGCCGCCACCATTGCCCAAAGTGCATCATCTGCGCATCATGCCAAGTCATGTCGCGTTCGATGCGAAGAACCCTCCATCCGCGCAGCCGCATGCGCATGCACATTTCCGGTTCTTCGCCGGCGATCATCGATTCGGAATAGCCGCGAACCTGCTGCAACGCCGATGCACGGATCAGCGCATCGCCGCCACAGAATGCCGCTTCGCCAATTGGAGTATTCCACTCGATATCGCACAGCCGGTTGTACAGCGAAGCATCCGGATGCCGCTCGCGCCGGCGGCCGCAGACGACTGCGATCTTCGGGTCGGCCATTGTCTCGAGTGCCGCGTCGATCCAGCCCTCTATTAGTTCGCAGTCGCCATCGATCACCTGGATGAATTCAACGTGCGGATTAATCTCCATCAATCGCCGCACGCCTGCGTTCCTCGCCCGCGAAGCGGTGAACGGCTGAGCAAGATCCAGTCCAACTACCTCGACCCCGAGGGCGACGGCCATGGCGACGCTCTGGTCGGTGGAACCTGAATCCACATACACGATGGTTGAAGAACAGCGTGCCGCGCTTTGCAGGCACGCCCAGAGTCGATCGCCTTCATTGCGCCCGATCGCCACAACTCCAAGTTTGGTCAGAGGTCGATCGCTCATGCCGCACTGGCCTTCTTTCCCGGCGCCCACGTGGCGCTGGTCTGCGCCGCGATGTCCTTGTAGGAGTTGCAGTTCAGATCAAGGCCGAGCCACTTGCCCAGCAGTGCAAGGTCCTTGTCAAACTCATCATTCAGCCGGCGAATGTCAGATTCGCCCAATTCCGGCCGGTGCGACATGGTCCAGAATCCTTTGACCCAGTCGCGGACTGCTTGTGGAACCAGCGCCCGCCGCAACTGCTTCAACACTGGCGCGTTGATCAGGGCATCGCGCCACGCACACTGGCGCAACCGCTGGTTCGATGCGTTCTGCTCGCCCAGATCGTCATGCCATTGGGGCAGCGTGGGAAGCCCGATGAATTCGCAGACACGCTCAAGTTCAGTCTGCGGATGCCTCGCCAGACGTTCGAAAAAGATCGGCAGCACGCGCTCGGGTCCGAAACAATCCAGGAAGGGCTCGATCTGCATGGCGTAGCGGCTGTAGGCGATCAATTCCGAATGTTCGCGCACGGCCTTTTGAATCGGACAGGAGATGACCCGCTGTGTCCACTCATGAATGTAGTGAGAGACCAGCCGGTCAACCGGATGCCGCATGATGTAAATGAACCGCACGGAATCAGGCAGCGTGCGTTTCATTCGGGCAATGGTGCTCGGATACGTCGGCAGTTTCGTGTAGTGCGTGCTGGATTCGCCGCACAGCGCGCCGGGCGGTGCGTTCTCAAACAGTCCGGCGTACCAGTCGGTTCCGCGCAGCCATTGCGAATCATCGCTGAAGAAGTTGGGCTCTTTCGGCGTGGACATGAAGACACCCTTCTGCCGGGCCAATTGCTCGTGGAGCGTGCTGGTGGCGCACTTCATGGCGCCGATGATGATGAAATCCGGCCCGCGAATCACAGTTCGCCTCCTCGTTGCGGAGCAGGCTGCCGCATGGGGCAAAGCCAGTTGGTCCAGTTGTCGCGCGCTTCGAGTTCACACGAACCGCGCTGGCGGCGTTCGAAGGCCTCGCGTGCGAAAGCGATCGACCGGCCCAGCAGCCACATCATGTTTGTCATCCACAACCCCGCCACGCCGCCGTAGAACTTTGCGAAATATCGGCTGCGCGATTCGTAGTAGTAGCGCGGCACGCGTGCGCGTCTTTTCATCGCCGCCTTGACTGACGACGATCCGCCGCGCAGGTGCACGACTTTCGCTGCGGGATAGTGCAGGATGCGCCATCCCGCCTTCCGCATGCAGCGCGAGTAATCGATGTCCTCGAAGTACATGAAATACCCTTCGTCCATCAGGCCGACTTGGTCGATGACAGCGCGCCGAATCATGATGCACGCGAAACTCAGCCACTGGGGTTCCATTGGTTCTTCGTACACCGCCATCGGAACCAACCGCGATTCAAACAGCCGATCAAGGTGACCTGTGCCCGCCGCTTCGAGCATTTCAGTCAAGGGCGTGCGGTAGCGGAAACAACTGATCTGCGCATCACCGTGCGGACCCTGCAGTCGAGGTCCGATCGCACCAACATCAGGCTGACGGTGCAATTCACCCAGCAACGCATCGATCGAGCCGGGCTGCACGCGTGCATCGCTGTTCAGAAGCAGGTACGCGTCGGCGGTCACGGCGTGGAAGCCAAGATTGTTTCCTCCCGCGAAGCCGCGATTCACCGGCGAACGAATGAACGTCAGCCACTCGTTCCACCCTCGCGTTTCAATGACCTGTCCGATTTGATCGGCCGAGCCGTCGTCTGATCCATTGTCAATGCACACGACCCGGCGGTCAGCGTGCGGACCGATTTCGCAGGCCAGCGAGGCCAGGCAGTCGATCGTCAACGCCGCGCGACGGTAGTTGAGCACAATGACACAGAGCCGGGTCATGCGGCAGCGCCTTTCAGCGTCTGTTGCGGATCATCCGCGCACGCCAACAGGTGATCGATTCGCGCCTGCATCGTGGATTCAAGGGTGTGCTCAGAGGCGAACCTGAGCGCGTTTCGCGCCGAACGAGCAAGCGCCTGTCGGTGCTGATGCAGCCAACCGATCCGCCTTGCCAGCAGCGCAGGTTCGTTCATCCTGGCCATCCAGCCGATGGACGCCATCGTTGCGATGCCCTGGAACGCTTCATTGTCGTAACTCACAATGGGTGTTCCGCACGCAAGGGTTTCAAGGTACGTGCACGATGGATCTCCCTGTCGATGACAGCACACGAAGAGATCGACGGATTGGGCGATCATTGGAAGCAATTCGGTGGCGAAGTTCAGCACGCCGCGCATTCGCACGCAATCGCTCAGTTGTTGACGCTGCAGTTCTCGTTTCAATTGCGGTTCGATTTCGCCTGCTCCGCAGATGTCCAGCGTGAACGGCACGCCCGTGGCGCGC
>CAMPIL010000022.1 GCA_946886375.1 uncultured Phycisphaerales bacterium | reverse complement strand
CGCAGCAACTGAACTTCGTTGGCAGTGTCAAATTCGCCGGCACGGCCGATGTCATCGAACGCAGCGCGCAGTTCCGCCAGTCCGCGGTCCAGCGCCGCCAGGGCCTGCTTGGGCTGATCGGCGGCGATCGCCAGTTCCGCTTCGCTGCGGGCGCGCATCATCAGCACGGGCGGGCGGAATTGATCCAGAACCGTGCGATCGACTTCGGTCTCGCCAAAGTCTCTGCACAGATCGAACAACTCCAGGTTCCGCGTGGTGTCGCGCACGACCGCTGCGTATTCGCCAAGTGCGAAGAGCCCCACGTATCGGTGGTAAAACTGCACGGCCTCCTCGCGCAAGGCCCGGCATTCATCCTGGCTAAGAATGAATCCCGCAGGCGAATCATTTTGCCGGGTGTAGCGCTCCAGGCGATCCTGTTGAAATGAAAGAAGCGAATCAAATCCCTCGAATCGCTGGCCATCGGGCCGGCCTTCGAATTCCATCTGCAGCACGCCCAGGTCGATGCGAATCTGGAGTTTGGGCCTGCCATCCTGCCCGACAATGCGTCGGGCGTTGATGCGACCGGGCTGATGAGGCCAGGACCTGAGAAGTTGGGTGAGATCGATGTCGCTCACGAAGATCTTGTCAAGAAGGATCGAGTTTCATGTGATTCGTGCATGCAAAGTGACTGCCAGAGACATCGGCTCAACCATGCCCACACCGGATCGCTTTGGCCGACTTGGCGCGCTCCGGCAGCAGATTCTGGCACATACTCTAAGCCCTGCCGCCGGCGGCACTCAAGCGAAGGGTCAATCGGGCCGAAATACCCAAACTGCGGGCGTTTGCTCGCGATGGGCGAATGTTGCCATACGTCGTTTTTCTATTGCGATTGGGAAATCGCCTCGGTAGGATTTGAAACGCTAGGACTTCAACAAGAACATCGGATCATTTTGGCGTCTGGTCCGAATAACAAGTGGGTGAGAGAAGCATTTCTGTCGGACCCAACGTCTCCAAACGGCCCGTTCCAAACTCAACCATTGACCGGCTCTATTGACAGTCACCAAGGACTCGCATGGCCAGACCTGCCCTGCAATCCGATCTGCAGTTGTATCTGAAGCAGATCAATGAAGTTCCGCTGCTCACCGCCGCTGAAGAGCGCGAGTTGGGGTGGCGCATCATCAACGACAACGACCAGGAAGCCAAGGAGAGAATGGTCAAGGCCAATCTTCGCCTGGTGGTGTCGATCGGCAAGAACTACGTGCATCGCGGGCTGCCCCTGGCGGACCTGATTGAAGAGGGCAATATCGGGCTGATTCGCGCGGTGGAAGGCTTCGACCCCGCGCAGGGCGCGCGGTTCTCCACGTACGCTTCGTGGTGGATCAAGCAAGCCATCAAGCGCACGCTCATCAACGCGGTGCAGCCGATTCACATCCCCGCGTACATGGTTGAACTCATCGCCAAGTGGAAAGACTGCCACCGCAAACTCGAGGAAGAACTGGGTCGCCAGCCGAACTCGCACGAGCTGGCCGAGTCGATGCAGATTCCGCAGAAGAAGCTCAACATCATCCGCCGCGCGATGAAGGCATTTCATTCGCCGCCGCAGCTGCCCACCAACGAGGACGGCCAAGGCATGGACCTTGCGGACATGTTCCAGGATTCTCGCTGCGGTCCGCCGGACGAAACCATCGCGCAGAGCGAAGAGTTCCAGACCATCCTGCGCTTGCTCGATTCCATCGATGAACGCGATGCCCGCGTGCTGAAACTTCGCTTCGGCCTGGAAGGCCAGGAGCCGCTGACGCTCAAGCAGATCGGGCGCGAAGTCGGCCTGACGCGCGAGCGCGTGCGGCAGATCGAAGTCGATGCGCTCAAGAAACTGCAAAGCCAGTTGCAGGACGACCGGCCCAGCCGGTTCTTCCGCACGCGCCCGTCTCCCGCCGGCCGCGTCCCGCCGACTCAAGACGGCGTGAACTCCCAGACGCCCCGCGCCAAGGCGTCGTGAACGCCAGAACACCCGGCGTTACCGGCTGGAAGTGGGCTTGGGCGCGTTGAATGTCAACAACACCTTGTCGATCCGGTGACGGTCCATGTCCACCACTTCGAACCGGAATCGGTCGAAGGTGAACCATTCGCCCGTGCGCGGGATGCGGCCCATGTGCGTCATCACGAAACCCGCCACCGTCTGGAACGATGTGCGGTCCTCGTGCGGCAGTTTGGGAATGTTGAGGATCGCTTTGAGGTCCTGCACCGGCAGGCTTCCGTCGAGCAGGTAGGAACCGTCATCGCGCCGCGTCGCCAATGGTTCGGTGTCCTCGCCGTGCCTGGCGATCTGGCCGAGCAGGCCCTCCACGATGTCGTTGAGCGTGATCAAACCCGTGACGACGCCGTATTCATCGAACACGAACGCGATGTGCGTGTGGCTCTTGCGGAACTCTTCCAGCAGCCGCAGGGCGAGCATGGATTCGGGAACGTACAGCGGCTTTCGCGCGAGAATTCTCAGATTGATTTGCCGCGTGAGCAGGCCGGCCTGGATCATGTCTTTGAGGTGCACCACGCCGATGATCTTGTCCAGGCTTCCTTCGCACACGGGAAAGTGCGAATGTGAACTGGTGGCGACAGCGATGCGCACGCGCTCGTAGGAGGCGTCGGCGTCCAGCCACGCGATGTCGGCGCGCGGCACCATCATTGAACTGACGCGCTGATCGCCCAGCCGGAAGATGCGCTCCACCAATTCGCGCTCGGTCTCCAGAAACAATCCGGCCCGCGTGGCCTTTTCGATCATGCTGCGGATTTCGTCTTCAGTCACCAGTTCATCGCCGATCTTCTTGCCCGGCAGCAGCCGCAGAATGAGATCGGTGGTGAAACTCAACAGACTCACGAACGGCGCGGTGACGCGCGCGAGAATCTGCATAGGAAAAGCGGTGATCGACGCCAACCGCTCCGGGCTGTTGAGCGCAAGCCGCTTGGGAACCAGTTCGCCGAACACCAGGGAGAAATACGTGATCGCCAGGACCACGATGCCCGTGGCGATGTAGCCGCTGTAGGGCGCCAGCAACGATACCCTTCGCAGCAACTGCGCGACATCGCCTGCGATCGCGGCCTCGCCCACCGCGCCGGAAATGATGCCCACCAGCGTGATGCCCACCTGCACCGTGGAGAGGAACCGCGTGGGCGACTCGGCCAGGTGCAGCGCCATTCGCGCGCCCCGATGGCCGCGCGCCGCTTCCTGCTCAAGGCGGAACTTGCGCGAGCTGACCAGCGCGATCTCCGACATCGCCAGGAAGCCGTTGAACGCGATCAACAGAAAGAGAATCAAAAGGGCCATGATGATGCCTCAATTGGAATGTGCGCGATCTCCCCTCGCCGGCGCGCTTCGCCGCTGCCACAGTGTCAAGTCACTTGGACTTGTAGAACGGCATGCTCACCACGTTCGCATCCGCCGCTGCCCTGCCCAGATCGACTTGAAGTGCCGTGCCGACCTCTGCGTGCTCCACGTCAACGTATGCCATGGCGATGGGATATCCCAGCGTCGGGCTCAGGCAGCCGCTGGTCACGGTTCCGACGGTTTTTCCCTGGTGCAGCACGTTCATGCCTTGGCGGGCGCTGCGCTTGCCGTCGAGTCTGAGTCCGGTCAGTTTGCGCTTCAGCCCCTCGCGCGCGATCTTCTGCAGCGCATCCTGGCCGATGAAACGGCCGACCTCGGGATTGTCCTCGGACTTGTCGAGTTTGATCGCGAAATTCAGGCCCGCCGACAGCGGATCAAGGTCCTCGGTGATCTCGTGGCCGTAGAGCGCCATGGATGCCTCGAGCCGAAGCGAATCGCGCGCGCCGAGTCCGGCGGGCTTGATCGCCGCGCGTTCATCGCCGATGTTGCTCGCGAGCATGCTCACGGCCTGCCCTGCGAACTTGGCGGGCAGGATCACCTCCACGCCGTCTTCGCCGGTGTATCCGGTGCGCGAGATCATCAGCTTGGCGAAAATGAGGTTCTTCACGGTGAAGCGATAGCGCTTGAGCTGGGGGACTTCGCGCGAAAAGTTGGAGATCATCTCGATCACCTTGGGCCCCTGCAGCGCGACCATGCCCGTGGACTGCGTTTCGTCGGTCATTTTGTACACCATGCCGGTGCGGGCCTTGACCTGCTCGAAATGCTCCAGCAGTTTCAAGCGGTTCGACGCGTTGCAGACCATGACGAATTCCGCCTCGTCGATGCGATAGACCAGCACATCGTCCCTGCAGCCGCCGCGCTCGTTGCACACGATGGAGTACCGCGCGCTGTTGGCGGGCATGTCGAAGATCTGCCGCGTGCAGACGTGGTCGAGAAACTTGCGGGCATCGCGACCGACGAAACGCAGCCGCCCCATGTGCGAAACGTCGAACAGCCCGCCGGAGTTCCGCACCTGGTGGTGCTCTTCGAGAATCGAGCCATAGTGCAGGGGCATTTCCCACCCTGCGAAATCCACCATCTTTCCGCCATGCTCGACGTGAAAGTTGTAGAACGGCGTGCGAAGAAGCGATGTGGCGGCGGCGGTTGACATGATCACAAGGTTATCGCACACAAGGCCGTGGTGGCAATTCGCGCTCGGTAAGCCTGTTCGCCGCTGTAACCGTCCCGCTCCGGTACCCCGGCAGGCACGCGGGGAGCACAACGTGCCGCACGACCGCTTGTTGCACTTCATGCATGGTGCGCGGCGGCCGGACTTGCGCAGCAACACGGCTCTTGCGATTGAGCGCTCGATCACTTCCCGCTGGTCGATTTCAGTTTCTCAAGCTCGCGCTCAAGTTGCCGCACGCGCTTGAAGAGGTCGTAGAGTTCAAGGCCGGCCAGTGCGTTGCGCTTGGCCTTGTCCAGTTCGATGGCGGGCACGCCGCCGACTTTCATGCCGTCGGGCACGTCCTGCACCACCGCGCTGCGGGCCGCCACCTGCACAAAATCGCCGATGCGCAAGTGCCCGGTGATGCCCACCTGTCCGCCCAGCGCGACGTACTTTCCAACATCGACTGGACCCGACACGCCCACGAGCGACACGAAAAGGCAGTGCGGCCCGATCGTCGAACCGTGGCCGATGGAAATCAAATCCGCGAACTTGGTTCCCTTCCCGATTCGCGTCTGGCCCATTGCGGCTCGTTCGATGGCGCACGCCGCGCCCATTTCCACATCATCTTCAATGACGACGATGCCGGTCTGCGGAATCTTGTGATGCGCACCCTTGTGCGTGGCGTACCCAAAGCCGTCCTGCCCAATCACCGTGCATGCGTGCAGCGTGACGCGGTTGCCCAGCACGCAGCGGTCGTAAATCACCACGTTGGGATACAACAGGCACTCATCCCCGACTACCGCTTTTTCGCCCACGTACACACCCGGATACAGCACGCAGTTGCTGCCAACCGATGCGCCAGCCTCGATCGTGACATTGGGATGAACCAGCGTGCCGGGGCCGATCTTCGCAGTCGGATGCACCGACGCGTTGGGGCTGATGCCTGTGGGTTTCTTCGCCGCGCTGCCGTTCAACTGACCATCGAATGGCTGGGGGTGCGTGCGGTAGCCGTGCAGTTCAACCACTGCGTTGCGGAAAGCGAAATACGGGTCATCCGCGATCAATCGCACCAGGTGAAGCGGGCAGGCCGTCTTGCCATCGATGACCACTGCCGCGGCCTTGGTGCTTTGCAGTGAGGAGAGGTACTTGGAATTGGCCAGAAACGTCAGGTCATTCGGCCCGGCGGCATCGATCGTGGCACAGCCGGTGATGGTCGTCGAGCCGTCACCGATGAGGGTTGCGCCGATTTTTCGCGCGAGTTGTTCCAGAGTGATCGCCATGGATGAAGTTCGTCTGTGCAAACTATCGCAGAAAACGCAAAAGTCCACAGCCGGCCCGCGAAACGCATGACCCGCCGCACTTGACCGGCCTTCATGCAATCGCACGCAGCATGCGTCATCTTGTTGGCTAGGGAAACCGCCGGTATGCTTCGCGACTCATGCCGCGCCCCAGGCCGATCGCCGTCGCATGCTTCGCAGCCGTCCGGCTCGCGTTCATGTTCGTTTTGCTGGCGGCATCCCCAGCCCTGGCCCAGGCGACTCTGGATAATCCTGATCTGATCGATCGGCCGGTCTCCGAGATTCGACTGGAAGGGTTGAACCGCGTCTCTGAACAGGCAGTGCGAAACAACCTGCGCACTGCGGTAGGCGACCCGTTTGACCCGGCGGTGGTGCGTGCCGACGTCGCCCGGTTGAACCGCCTTGGACAATTTCGCTTCGTCGAGGCGTTGGCTGAACTTCAGCCTGATGGCTCAGTGGTTGTGATGTTCCGGCTTTCCGAGCAGGCGATCATTGCCGAAGTGCAGGTCGTCGGAAACCGATTGGTCTCCGACCAGGATCTGCTCGCCGTGGTGCCGCTGGTTCCGGGCGGGCCGCGGGACGATTTCCTCATTCAGAATTCCCGCCGCGCGATGGAAGAAATCTACCGCAAGCGAGGCCATTATCTCACGACGGTGACAGTGGATGAGCAGGAACTGGAAAAATCCGGCCTGTTGATCTTCCGCATCAATGAAGGGCCGCGGGTCAAGGTTCGGGCTGTCGAAGTGGAAGGCAACACCGCCTTTTCCGATGATGAACTGTTGCCGGAGGTCAAGACGCGATCGGCGGTGTTCCTGATTCGCAAGGGCGAACTGGATGAAGAGCAACTGGCGGACGACGTTGCGGCCCTTGACCGGTACTACAAAGACCGCGGCTACCTTGACGTGCGCGTGGACCGCCGGATTGAAATCAGTCCAGACGGCACGGAAGCCAAGGTCACCTTTCTCATTGCGGAGGGGCCGCGCTACACGCTTCGCTCGGTGCGCACGACCGACCTCGATGGTCAGCCGCTCAAAGTGTTCGCCCCGGAGCAGATCGCCGCGATCATGGAATTGAAAACCGGCGATGTGTATTCCAACGACCTGTTGCGCAAATCTATCAAGGCCATTCAGGATTCCTATGGGCTGATGGGCTACATGCTCACTGAAGAAGATCGGCGTTTCTATCGCGTGGAGGACTGGAACGTCCTGGTCCGGCCGACGGTCCTGCGCGTGGAGGACCAGCCGCAGGTCGATTTGCTTCTGGAGATTCTCGAAGGCAAGCAGTATCGAGTGGGCGAAGTGCAGATTCAGGGGAACTTCCTGACCCGCGACAAGGTGATCCGACGCGAGTTGGTCGACCTCACCCCCGGCCGACCGTTTGATACGCGGCAGATCAGCGAGTCCGAGGAGCGTCTGTCCCGCACGCGCCTGTTCAACCAAGCCCGCGTCACGGTGCAGCGTGAAAACCCCGATGAACCGGGCTACCGCGATGTGCTGGTGGAAATCAAGGAACGCAACACCGGATCCATCAACTTCGGCGTCGCGCTGGGCTCAGACTCGGGCGTGTTCGGCGAATTCTCCGTCTCGCAGAACAACTTCGACATCACCGATCTGCCCGAATCGTTCAAGGAGCTGATCACCGGTCGGGCGTTCCGCGGCGGCGGACAGAAGTTCAGCGCCACGCTGCGCCCAGGCACGGAATTGTTCCAGTACGTGATGAGCCTGACTGAGCCGCACCTCTTTGACACCGAATACGCAGGCACGATCTCAGGACAGTTCCGCAATCGCGTGTATCGCCAGTACGACGAGCAGCGATTCGGCGTGAGCCTTGGGCTGGGGCGCGAGTTCGGCGATGTTTGGGACGCCTCGGTGCGATCGCGCATCGAGCATATTTCGCTGGACAACATTGAACCCTCCGCGCCGACGGAAGTCTTCGCCGATGAAGGACCGGACGTGCTCACCACCTTGGGCCTGAGCATCGCCCGCACCACGATTTCAACCGTGGGCAGGCCCGGCAGCGGAAGCCGGTTTGAGGCTTCGTTCGACCGCTACGGCGCGCTGGGCGGCGACATCGACTTCAACGTCGCCAACGCCGAGTACACCATTTATCTCACCGTGGATGAAGATTTTCTTGGCCGATTGTCCACGCTGCGGTTGAATTCGCGAATCGGATATATCTTCAGCGGACGGGCGCCAACCTACGAGCGGTTCTACCTTGGCGGGCGCTCCCTGCGAGGCTTTGACTACCGCACCATCAGTCCCAAGGGTATTCGGGCCGACACTCTCCAGCCCACCGATGAACCCGTTGGCGGAACTTGGCTGTTCTTCCTCGGCGCACAGTACGAATTCCCACTGCTGGCGGACGCGATTTCAGGCGTGGTGTTCGTCGATTCCGGCACGGTGACCGATTCGCCCGCATTTGATCCATACCGCGTTTCCGTGGGTGTGGGAATCCGGCTGCACATCCCGCAGTTTGGCCCGACCCCTCTGGCCTTCGATTTCGCCATCCCCTTGTTGAAGGACGACAGCGACGAGGAGCAATTATTCAGTTTCAGCGCCGAACTGCCGTTCTGACTCGCCCTGCGGGTTATGATGATGGCCCTGCATTTGGGGACCGGAAAACGGAAGCAGGAAGCCGGGGACGGGTCGATAATGGTCCATTGCCATGCGGCCCGCGACGATCCTCGTGCTTCGCCGGCCATTGATTTTGTCACGTAAAGGACCCTTGGACATGCGTACACACATGAAGCGATTCAGTCTTGCCGCCGGCCTGCTTGCCGTGGGCTTGGGCGCGGTGATCGGGCTTTCGGCGATCGGCGCGACGATGATGGCGGGCCAGCCCACGGTGGTAGTGACCCTGAACCTCGGGCATGTCATCGACAAACTCGATCAGCGTGCCGATGCTCAGACTCGACTGGAAAAAATGAACGCGGAAATGCGCATCGAGCAGGAACGCCGCGTGGGCGAGATCAAGAAACTTGAAGCCGAGGCCAAGGCCCTTCAGGATGAACTGAACGCCGCCACTGAGCCTGCCAAGAAAAAGCAGATCGAAAATCGCATGCAGAATCTGCAGGAGCAGGCGGCTTTGACTGGCCTCAACAACCAGGCGTGGGTGACGGTCATGTCCGACAAGATCGACATCGAATCAGCGCTGGTCATGCAGGACCTGTACCGCAGCGTCAAGACTGCCGCAGCCCAGATGGCCAGCACCAACCGCTACGACGTCGTGCTGGTGGATGATTCTCAGGGCGAATTGCGGCTGGATGGCGAATCGCGCATGTCGCGCGTCGATCAGGTGCGGCAGCAGATTGCCAGCCGCCGCATGCTTTTCGTCAACCCCGTGATCGATATCACCAACGACTTGATCACTCGAATGAACAACGAGCACCGGACCGCCGGGCCCAAGTCCGCGCCCTGAGTCGACGATTCACAGCGATTCTCACGATCTTTCCCAGATGAGGTTCATTTCATGACCGCACCCAAAGCCAGATTCAACCCGACGACCGCCGCCCTGCTTGGGCTTTTGATCGCGATCGTGGGCTACCAGTCCTTCGCCAACCGTCCCGCTGCCCAGGGCCCGACCGGCCCGGTCGCCACCTTTGATCTGGAGCGCACCTTCAATTCGCTGGACCAGAAAAAGGCTGCGTTTGACCGCATTCCCGCCATTTCCGAGGAACTCCAGGCCGATAGCGACCAGAAGCGCAAGGAACTGGAACAGATGAAGGCCGACCTGGACATCCTGGTCAAGGGCACGCCCAAGCACAATGAATTACAGGACAAGATCATCATGGCGACGCGCATGTACCAGGCGCACATCGAGTTCGGCAGACTGAAACTCGAGGCCGAGAAGGGCCGCATCCTCAAGAACGTTTACGTCGACATCCGCAGCGCGGTGCGAGAAATCGCACAAGCCAACGGCTACGCAGTTGTGTTCGTGGACGACTCGGTCGGCGAGATTCCGCCGGGCACGCTCGAGGACCTCAACCGCCAGATTTCCGCCCGCCGCATCGCCTACACCAGCGCGGACATCACCGACCAGATCATCGATCACATGAATCGGGCGTTCAAGGCCGCCGGCGGCGTGGCTTCGCAAACGCCCTGAGCAGTGCACGGGCGGGGCTGATGATCGGGTAAAGTTTGGGTTCACTATCTTTTTGAACCGCAGAACCGGAACAATCCGCTCGTTGCGCTGAAAAATTTGATTTCCGGTTGAATAGGCAAACCAGCCAAGGCATGGGCGGTTTTGCCTTGCGCTGTGCCGAAAATCGCGGCACAGACTGCCCTGCTTCGCGCGCGGATTCGATCCTTTGCGGATTGCGTTCAGCAGTCGCTATCCGTAAACTGCCTCATCTTTCGTGAAGCGTGCGCGCGAACCCCAATGTGGGGGCGGTTATTGCGCCGATTGAATATATGCCGAATTGAATTCGGCCTGTCTCTCGACTCTCGACCCCAAGACCTCTCCATGCTTCAGAGCCTCGAAGAAAGCAAACCCGCTCTTTCAACGCCGACCTCGCCCCGGCAGCACACGCTGGCGGCGGAGGCGATGGTGCGCGGCAAGGGCCTGCTGCTGGGCGAGGACGCGACCGTCACCATTCGTCCGGCCCCGGTCAATCATGGAATCGTCTTTGTCCGCACGGACCTCGACCCGCCGATACACATTCCTGCCCTGGTCACCAACGTGGCCGAACGTGCCCGTCGCACCACGCTCAAGGTCGGCAACGCCACCGTTGAAACCGTGGAGCACTGCATGTCGGCGTTCGCGGGACTGCGCATCGACAACGCGCTGGTGGAAATTTCCGGTCCGGAATTGCCATGCGGTGACGGGTCGGCCGCGCCGTTTGTTGATCCAATTCTCGCTGCAGGAATCGTCGAACAGGACGCTCCGCGTCGGGTTTTCAAGGTCACGGAACCGATCATTCTGGAAGACAGCGACGCCATGCTGGCGGCCTTCCCCTGCCAGGAAGAGCAATTCAAATTGATCTTCGACCTGGATTACGGCTCCAATTCCCACCGCATCAAGCGCCAATCGCAGGCCTTTGAGTTCAACAACGGCAACTACCAGCACGAATTGGCCCGTGCCCGCACCTACAGCCTGCGCGAAGAGGCCCAGGCCCTGTGGGAGCGCGGCATGTGCAGGCATCTCACGCCCAAAGACGTGCTGGTCATCGGCGATGACGGGCCGATCGACAACTGCTACCGCTTTGACAACGAGCCCGTGCGGCACAAGGTCGTGGACCTCCTGGGCGATCTCTATCTCATTGGGGGCGAAGTACACGGCCGGTTCGTGGCGCATCGCTCGGGTCACTCTCTGAACCGGCGCATGTGCCTGAAGATTCTCGAGCAGGCCGAGACCAATCGTCGCAAGACGCTCACCGAGCGCGGCCGCGTGCTGGACATCCGATCCATTCAAAGGATCATGCCGCACCGCTATCCCATGCTGCTGGTCGATCGCGTGGTGGAGATTGACGGCGATCGACGCGCGGTGGGCATCAAGAATGTCACGATCAACGAGCCGTTCTTCGAAGGCCATTATCCCGGCACGCCGATCATGCCTGGCGTTCTCCTGGTTGAAGCCATGGCGCAGTTGGGCGGATTGCTCATGAGCCAGAAGTTGGAGCACACGGGCAAAATCGCCGTGCTGCTCAGTCTCGACAAGGTCAAATTGAGGCGGCCGGTGACGCCGGGCGATCAGGTTGTCCTTGAAGCCGAAGCCGTGCAGGCCAAGGCAAGAACCGGAACACTCAAGTGCCGTGCTTTCGTCGGCGCGAAACTCGCCGCGGAGGCGCAAATCCGCTTCATGATGGTTGATGCGGAACAGGAATAATCACGCTCCCATGCCCACCGTACACCCCACAGCGATCATCGATCCCACCGCACAGTTGGCCGACAACGTCGTTGTCGGACCGTATTGTGTCATTGGACCGCAGGTGCGCATCGGCGAGGGCACCATCTTCCACAATCACGTCAGCGTCCAGAGCCTGACCACCATCGGCCGAGAGAACGTTTTCTATCCCTACTCCGTGCTTGGAGCCGACCCGCAGGACCGCAAGTTCCGTGGCGAACCGACGGAACTGATCATCGGCGACCGCAACAAGATTCGCGAGCACGTGACCATTCACCGCGGGACCGGCAACGGCGGCAGCCTCACGCGCGTCGGCAACGGCAACCTCATCATGGTCGCCGTCCATATCGCCCACGACTGCTATCTTGGCGACGACATCTGCATCGCCAACCAGGTCATGCTCGCCGGTCACGTCACGATTGAAGACGGCGCGAACATCGGCGGCGGGGCGGGGCTGCACCACTTCACCACCGTCGGCGCGTGCGCGTTCGTGGGCGGCTTGGCCCGCATCACCAAGGACGTCCCGCCATTCATGATCGTGGAAGGCAACCCGGCGGAAGTCCGCGCGATCAACTCCATCGCCATGACGCGGCGCGGCTACAGCGCGGATCACATTGACGCCATCAAGGATGCCTACAAGCGGTTGTATCGCGACAACGGCGCCCCCATGTCCGACAAGATCGTGGAACTCAAGCGCCAGTACCGCGATGTGCCCGCCGTGGTGCACTTGTGCGATTCACTGGCCGCGGCCGCCGAGGGCGTGCACGGTCGAGCACGAGAAATCATGCGGCACGACAACAAGCGCCACAGCCACGCCAGCGCGGGCGTGTTGGTGACCGAAGCCGCAGCGCACATCGCTCCGGAATTTCTCGCTTGACGTTTGACTCTGTCAGGCAGACGGGCGAATCGAAGATTCAAGACCGCAGAGGCGGGCGGCCCGGGGGCCGGTAGTGTGTCCGGTGCATTCAAAGCCATTCATTGAATCGCAAACGCGCGCATGATTGTGCGTGCGCTCGCCGGGAGTGCGACGGCGAGTCATTCGTCGTCGTCGGCTTCTTCCTCGTCCTCGTCCAATTCTTCATCGTCGTCGAAGAAATCCTCATCGTCCTCGTCGCCAAGGTCCAGGTCTTCATCGTCGTCGAGAAACTCCTCATCCTCGTCTTCATCATCGTCCTCCCACAGCAGCGGGCGGACTGGCGCGTGAACAGTTGCGGCCATCGACGAAGCAGGCCACGAAACTTCGCCGGCGTTCAGCGGCAGGCCGTTGAGACAAAGGGTTGATTCCAGCGAGGAAATCGAACGGAACATCGCAGTACCTCCGAAGGGCAATCCACAGGATCGGGTTCGCGGGCCGTATTGGATCGATTCCCCCGGAGTTGTCAACCCCATCTGCATCCCAAATTCTGAAATCATCACATGATGCAAACCGGCACTCGTATCCCGTCGGTGCGCATGCGATCAGCGAGTGCGGACGCTGAATCGATCGGCCATGCTGCAGAACGCCGGAGTTTAGGTCCCAGAACTTCACGCCACAGCTCACGCCCCACGAGCCGGATTGCTGACGCCACAGGCTGCTGCATCCAAGTACCACCTCAATTCGCCATTCAACGGCGCAACACCCTTGATGGGCAGTTCTTCGCGGCTGTCGACTCCGGTGGCCAGCCGCTGAACGATCGGCGCCTTTGACGAGCCGGTGATCATCACCGCGATGAAACGCGCCGAGTTGATCAGCGGATAAGTCATCGTCACGCGCTCCGGCGGATTGACCGGCGGATAGACGACCGAGCGCACCAGCCGCGCGTTTTCGCGCAACGCATCTTCGTGGGGAAACAGACTGGCCGTGTGGCCGTCGGCTCCCATTCCCAGCAGCACGAAGTCCAGCCTGTCCTGGCCTTTCTCTCGCCATGCCAGCCACTCGCGAAGCTCGCGCTCGTAATCCGCCGCGGCTGTCGCGGATTGCGCGAAGATCGGATGCACTTGTTCGCGCGGGATGTCCGCGTGATCGACAATGGTTTCATCGATCATCCTGAAATTGGATTGGGGGCTGTCGAACGGCACGCTGCGCTCATCGACAATCCACAAATGCGTCCGCCGCCAGGGCAGCCTGCGGTAATTCGGGTCGTACATCAGTCGTTCGTACAGCGGCTGCGGCGTGCTTCCGCCGGACAGCGCCAGGTGAAAATCACCAAACTGCCGCACGCAGTTTTCCGCATGCACGACCAAATCGGCGGCGAGTCGATCAATCACCTCATCGGTGGATGCGGCGACGATCACTTCACCGTGCAGCGGCGGCGCTGGCACATGGCCGGACGCGACCTCATAGGGCTGCACCTGCGACCCGCCGACGGCTCGCCGGTACGAATATCGACGCGGATTGTGACTCTGTTCCGACATGCCCTGCACCATGATTGCATAGCCGGCGGAAATTGACCAGCGTTCTGGGCCACATTTTCACGGCTGGGCGTGGGTGCACGCCGCTTGAGTGCGGGTTCTATAGTGTGCAGGTCGCCTGTTTCAATCATCGCCTGTGAAAGGAATGCCATGAGATTCTCACCGTCACTCGCATTGTGCGTTGGCGCCACTGTTGTCTGTATGCTTGCTTCGTGCAGCGCCCTGGGCCAGGCAGCGCCTGAAGAACCGCCGCTGTCGCAAAAGCAGGACGACTTGCTCAAGCCGTCGGACCGGCCGCTGGATGCGCGGATCAAATCCGACAAGATCACCGAATACGATCCGCCCCCGCTGCCGCGGCAAGTGGTTGTCCCGCCGCCGGTCGTGCATCGCATCAGCACTCAGGCCCAGCAGGTTCCAGTCAGCCCGGAAACGTGGGAGAAGGCGCAACAGGCGATCAAGCGCGGATTGGATTACCTGGATTCGCACGCTGACGCCCGAGGCGGATGGTCGCGCGGCGCGCAAGCCGCGCCAACCGATCAGCCCGACAAGCCCGCTCCGGTCGCGCTGGCGGTGAGTTCACTGGTCGTCAAGGCCTTCGCCCAGGCCGAGGACAACGCCAACTTGCGACCCTCTGTGGCGCGGGCGCTGGCGTTGATTCGCTCCGCGCACAACGCCGACGGAACTTTCGACAACAGTCCCATCGCCAACTACATCACCGCTTGCGTGCTTCAGGCCCTGGCCAATGTGAACGACAACGAGGACTACGGCCTGCGGCAGGACGCCATCCAGTGGCTGCAGACCAATCAGTGGGATCAGACCGAGGGATTGCACGCGCGTCAGGACTGGTTCGGCGGTGCGGGATACGGCGGAGGCGGACGGCCGGACCTTTCCAACACGCAGATGATGCTGGATGCCTTGTACGACGCCGGACTTTCGCCGGAGGAACCTGTGTTCCAGAAGGCATTGGTCTTCGCCTCGCGCACGCAGAATCTCCAATCCACCAACAAGACCCCGTGGGCGGGCAATGATGGAGGATTCATCTACACACCGGCCAACGGCGGAGAATCGATGGCGAGCGACGCCGCGGGCGAGGGCCGCTATGGAGAAAAACTCGTTGCAGCAGGCCAACCGCGCAGTCTCCGCAGTTACGGATCGATGACCTATGCAGGCTTCAAGAGCATGCTGTACGCAGGCTTGTCGCCCGATGATGTGCGCGTTCGCGCCGCATTCGATTGGCTTCGTCACCACTGGACCTTCGAGGAGAATCCCGGCCTGGGTCAGCAGGGTCTGTACTACTACTACCACGCGCTCTCGCGTGCATTGTTCATTGCCCAGCAGAATGAAATCACCGACGCTGCGGGCGCTTCGCACAATTGGCGCGAGGAACTCATTGCCGCGCTGCTCAAGCGCCAGCAGGACGATGGACACTGGGTCAACGAGTCAGACCGGTGGCTGGAAGGCGACCCGTCGCTGGTGACGGCCTACGCGGTGCTCGCGCTGGAAGAGGCTGTCAAGCCGGTTCATGGCCATTGACAAGCCGATGTTCTGATCCGCGCGCAACGCCCCCGCATTGCGGTGCGTGGATGTCAATGTCACAGGAATGATTGAGGAAGATCATGGATCAAACAAGACGCATTCACACCCGATGGCCGATCTGGCTGTTCGCGCTCGCGGCGACGGCGAGTTCCGCCTTTGCGCAGCAACAGGCTGCGCCGCTCACGTTCACGCTGACGTTTGATCCCTCAATCACCGATTCATTCACCGGCCGCGTGTACGTGATGCTGTCCACCGGCCGACAGGAGCCGCGCTTCGGCCCGGCGTGGTTCAACACGCAGCCGTTTTACGCCATGGAAGTGCGCGACTGGAAGGCGGGCCAGCCTGTGGTGATTGACGATCGCGCCGACGGCTTCCCCGGCCGACCCAGCGCACTGACCGAAGGCGAGTACTCCATCCAAGCCGTCATGCGGCGAAACCTGGATTCGCCTTCGATCGGCACCGGCGAGGGCACGGCGTACAGCGCGGTCGCCCGCCGCGCCATCAACGGAGCAACCTCGGGCAATCTCGGATTGCACCTCGATCAGGTCGTCAAAGGCCAGGCGTTTCGAGAGACCGAGCAGATCAAACTCGTGGAACTGCGCAGCACAATGCTCAGCGATTTCCATCACCGCGATGTCGTCATGCGCGCCGCCGTCGTCCTGCCCAAGGACTATGAAGAGCATCCCGAGCGACGGTATCCCGCGATGTACTGGATCGGCGGCTTCGGCAGCGATCATCGTGCGGCACGCTTCATGATGCGCGCCTGGGAGGCGACAGGCTATGGCGATCAGATCGTGCGCGTTGTGCTTGATCCCTTGTGTTACGGCGGTCATCACGTCTTCGCCGATTCACCAAACAATGGGCCGCGCGGCTCCGCGCTGGTGCAGGAATTCATCCCGCACATTGAGCAGGCGTTTCGGCTCCTGCCTTCGCCGCACGCGCGGTTTCTCAGCGGACATTCCTCCGGCGGCTGGTCCAGCCTGTGGCTGCAGATCTCGTATCCGGATTTCTTCGGCGGGACCTGGTCGATCGCGCCGGATCCCGTTGACTTCCGTGATTTTCAACGCATCGACCTCACGCGGCCGGGCGTCAACATGTACCTGGATGAGCAAGGTGATCGCCGTCCGCTGGCCCGTCAAGGCGATGAAGTAATGGCCCAGTACGATGAGTTCGCAAAGATGGAAGCGGTTTACGGCGAGGGCGGGCAACTGCGTTCATTCGAATGGGTTTTCAGCCCGCCGAAGGAGGACGGCACAGGTCTGCCGCAGCCGCTGTACGACCGCGAAAGCGGCATGGTGAACGCCGAGGTGGCCGACGCGTGGAAGCGATACGACATTCGACTGACTCTTGAGGAGAACTGGACCGAACTGGCTCCCAAACTCGAAGACGGCCGCAAACTGCGCGTATTCATGGGCGATGTAGACACCTTCTACCTGGAGGGTGCGACGAAACTTCTCAAGCAGTCGCAGGAGCAACTGGGGAGCAAAGCAGTGATCGAAATTGAACCTGGCCGTGACCACGGTTCGATTGCATCGCCTGAGTTGCGCAAGCGCATCGATCGCGAGATGGTGGCGGAGTTTTCAGCACATCATCCGGAATATGCGGTGCCCGCGCCGGCGTCACTGACGCCATGACGGCACGACATCGCAGGTCGATTCCTAAAGTGCGGCGGCGGGATAGCGCTGGCGAACACGTGGGTTGGGCGCGAAAGCGCATGCGCCTCGTAAGTTTCCAGAGAGGCTGTTCTCCTCTGTGCCTCTGGCCTCAATGCGCCTCTGTGCCTCCGTGCCTCAATGCCTCAGTGCGCCCAATGTGGCTCTGCGGTGAATCATGGGTTTCGGGGTGACTTCTACGCACTCGTTGTGTTGTGCCGCTGCGTGTCCGGAAAGGTTTTAATTAAAACCTTTCCGTGGCCAGGAGGCAGGACTGCGATGCGG
>CAMPIL010000021.1 GCA_946886375.1 uncultured Phycisphaerales bacterium | reverse complement strand
GCATAGCCTCCGGCAGACGTCAGCCGCATTGATCCGAACGGCGGAAAGCCCTGGCTCGGCGCGATGTATCGATAAAACGAATGCGGCAGCGAGTTGGGCGCTGCGTCGGGCTCTTCGAAATCAAGGTGCTTGACGATCTGCTGCAACGAAGGCAAACGCGCCGCACCGTTCTCCCGGGCCGGCTCCTGCGCATCGACGGCGGGTGCGGACGCGGCGGCGTGCAGGCCCAGTCCCAAGGCGGCAGCGATTCCCGCTGCCTGAAACCGCTGTTTGAAGTGTTGCATCGTCAAACCGCTGCGCATGACAGTTCTTATCGGTCAATTGGCCTCATCACTGGATGTTTGCCGATATGCATGTAACCCCGCTGCCTTGCGGGTTTTGATTTTGATCCACCAGCGCAGTTGACCCCATGACATCCTTCGTTCGCACCGGCATCGTGACGCTGTTTTTCTGCGGCGTGGCATTCCTCGCGTATTGGCAGTTGATGCTCGATCATCAGGCCAAGACCATCAAGGAACTGCAGACCCTCAACGAGCAGATGCAGCAGAACCTGGCCGAGCGCGAAGCGATGATTGACCGCCTCAGCCGCAACCGCCGGATCGCCCATGTGCAGGTCACTGATCAAATGCAGGGTGAGGCCGGGGCCATCACGCAGACCAGTCTTCAGTTCATCGAACTCGACGACAAGGGCGCAGAACTGGCCCGGCAGACGTTCACGATTCCCGGCAACGTGCTGTTCGTTGACGCATGGACGGTGAAGTTTGACCCCGAGCACGTGGCCGAGGGACACCCGCTCATGGGCAAGACGCTGGTGCTCCTGCGGCGAATCTACTCTGACCGCCTTGAGCCGCGAGCGGGTTTTCCCATCGACACGCCCGGGGCGATTCCGCCCGGGTATGCGGCGACGGATGCGGGAAAGTTCGAAAAGCGCATCTGGGAGAATTTCTGGAAGATCGCCACCGATGCGGACATGGCCCGGCAACTCAACGTGCGCGTGGCGCAGGGCGAAGCCGTGTACCTGCCGGTTCAGGCCGGGCACACCTACGAGTTGATCGTGGATGCCTCGGGCGGCATGAGCCTGATGCCGCTGCCGGTGGATGATTCCGCGCTGACGAAGGTTCCAGGATGATGCGCTGCCTCGGCTGCGTCATGTGATCCGCAAATTTTCATACGCAGCGAATCCAGTGGGCGCAGCGACTATGATCACGTTTTCCATGAATTGGAGATGAATTGACATGCGATGCAAGTGGACGCTGATTGTGCTGCTGACTGCCGCGTTGTGTGTCTCTCCATGCTTTGGGTGGGGGCCCGACGGCCACCGCATCGTGGGCGACATTGCATCGAAATATCTCACTGATCAGGCCAAGGCCGCGGTAAAGGATTTGCTGGGCGATCGCTCGCTGGCTGATGTCAGCACCTGGGCTGATGAAATTCGCAGCGATCCGACTTACGACTGGGCCAAGCCGCTGCACTACGTCAACGCTCCGCGTGGCGAAGTTCGCGTGCATCTGGATCGCGATTGCCCGGAGGGCGCGTGCGTGATCGGAGCCATCAACAAATACGCCGGCGTGCTGCGCGATGCCAATGCTCCCCGCGAACAGCGCATCGAAGCGTTGAAATTCCTCGTGCATTTTGTGGGCGACGTCCATCAACCGCTGCATGCTTCCTACGGCGACGACCGTGGCGGCAACGAGGTCAAGGTTTCCTGGCTGGGGCAGCCCGACTGGAATCTCCATCGAGTGTGGGATTTTGGGTTGATCGAGCATCGCATGGCCGGCGATCGTGTGGCGATGACCCAGGCCATTGAGCGCACGATCAGCGATCGTCGCTTGAAATTGTGGCGGCGATCGATGAATCCCGTGGAGTGGGCCAACGAATCGATGGCGATCACGGCGCGGCTGTACCAGCAGTTGCCACGCAATGGACAATTGGATGCACGATACCAGGCACGGAACATCCCAATCGTTGAGGAGCGATTGGCGATGGCAGGCGTGCGACTGGCTGCGCTGCTCAACGACGTCTTCTCCACGCCTTCAGCACCTGCGCCGGCGACCAGGCCAGCCGAACCTACTTCGCCCGGCTCATGATGAAGCAGAAGCAGTCACGTCGTGAGATGGCGTTTGATTCCTTGCGGGTGCTCAACCGGGCAGTCGCCGATTGTCGGCGGTGTCCGGAACTGCGCGAGTATTGCAGCAAGATCGCAGCGGCAAAACGCAAGTCTTACGTGGATTGGAAGTATTGGGGCCGCCCCGTTCCATCCTTTGGCGATGAACGTGCGCGAATAATGATCGCCGGTCTTGCGCCCGCAGCGCATGGGGCCAACCGCACCGGCCGCATGTTCACCGGCGACCGCTCAGGCGACTTCCTGTACGCGGCTCTGCACCGCGCCGGCATGGCGAACCAGCCCAAATCAACTCACAAGGACGATGGCCTGAAACTTCGCGGCGTGTACATCACAGCTGCTGCACGTTGCGCGCCACCAGCGAACAAGCCCACGCCTTCGCAACTGGCGAATTGTGCTGCCTACCTGGATCGTGAATTCCAGATCATTCGCCCGGCTGTGGTGATATGCCTGGGCGCAATTGCGTGGAACGCGGCGTTGCCTGCTGTAGCGCGATTGCACGATGCGAAGATGCCTTCGCCTCGTCCCCGCTTTGCGCACGGCGGCGAAGTTGAAATCGGCTCGACGATCCTGCTTGGGTGTTATCACGTCAGTCAGCAGAACACCTTCACCGGGCGGCTGACCCCCGCCATGATCGATGCGGTGTTGCACCGCGCTGCCGCACGCTGTGGGTTGCAGGTTGGCGCCGGCACGGTGCGGGCGACGCGAAGGTAGACTTTCCTTCACTTGGAAGGATTGATCGTCACGCCATGCGGATATTCATCACCGGCGCCACAGGCCTGCTCGGCCGCAGACTCGTGATTGATCGCCTTGAACGAGGCGATCAGGTTGTGCTGCTTTCGCGTGATGCAGCGCGGGCCGAGCGACTCTTCGCCGCCAACGCGAATCGAAATATCACCGTAGTTGCGGGAGACCCGGCCGTTCCCGGAGTCTGGCAGAACGCCGTTGCCGGCTGCGATGCCGCCATTCATCTGGCCGGCGCGGGAATTGCCGACCATCGCTGGACCAAGGCTTACAAGCGAAGGCTTGTGTCCAGCCGCGTGGAGACGACTCATCAAGTCGTGCAGGCGATCGCACAGGCGCCGCCGGCGGTCCGGCCGCGAGTGCTCATCAACGGCTCCGCAATCGGTTACTACGGCGACGGCGGCGAGCGCGAACTCGACGAGGACGCACCTCCCGGCACTGATTTCCTCAGCCGACTCTGCACTGAATGGGAAGCGCAGGCGCTGCGCGCTCAGGCGATTGGACCCGACGCGGTGCGCGTTGTGCTTCTGCGCACCGCTGTCGTACTGGATGACCGGGGCGGCGCGCTGCCGCAGATGGCCCGCCCATTTCGGCTGGGCGTGGGTGGACGCATCGGATCCGGCCGGCAGTGGATGTCTTGGATTCACTGGCGCGACCTGGTTGGGCTGATCGATCACGCGATCGAAGACGCCGATATCAGCGGTCCGCTCAACGCAGCATCGCCGCAGCCGATGCGAAACGCGGATTTTGCGCGCGCAATGGGCAGGTCGATCGGCCGTCCATCGTGGCTTCCCGCGCCCAAATTCGCCTTGCGGATCGCGTTGGGTGAAGTTGCCGGCGCGCTCACCAACAGCCAGCGAGTCATACCGGCCAAAGCGCTTGATTCCGGATACGTGTTTCTCTACCCGGGTTTGGAGCAGGCGTTGCAATCGCTGCTCGGCCGGGACGATGACCGTGGGAAGGCATCCTTTTTCAATTCAAAAGACCTGCATCCGGGTCCTGCGGTGCTGAAGACTTCGGCGCCGGCAGAACCTGTCAACGAATTGCCGCTCCCATTCGTCCCGGCACGTCCAGTTCAACTGGTGGCCATAGACGTGGACGGCACGCTGCTGAACACGGATGGTTCGATTCCGCAGGGGGTGATTCACGCCTGCCGTGCTGCGGAGCGGGCCGGATGCAAGATCATGCTGGCTACGGCACGTGCGCCGCGTGCGCTACGAACGATTCTTCAGGCCCTCGACATTCCCGGGCCGAGCATTAACTACAACGGCGCGGTCATCTGGGACCACGAGCGAAACGCAGCGCTGTTTCACGAAGCCGTTCCCGCCGCCCTGGCCCGGCGAATCATCAACGACGTGCAGGCGATGGCGCCGGAACTCATCATCGGTCTGGATGTGCTGGATCGCTGGCACGTCACGCGGGTCGATCCGCTGTTCGCCATGACCAACGATCCGGAATATCAGCCCGACTCCGTGGGTTCCCTCGAACCATACCTGGGCGATCCGGTCACCAAAATCAGCCTGATGGGAACGCCCGACCAACTTCTGCCCGTCCGCGAGATGATCCGCGAGCGGTACTGGCAACTGCGGCATGTCGCAGTGTTCCTGCCTGACCCGAGGCTGGTGCAGATCACGCATCCGCTGGTGGACAAGGGGATCGCGCTGCAGCGAGTCGCCCGGCAGATGGGGTTGTCTCGGGAAGAGGTCATGGCGATCGGCGACGCGTCCAACGACATGGGCATGATCGAATGGGCGGGCGTGGGCGTTGCGGTGGAGAACGCCTATCCCGCAGTACGGCAACTTGCCGACGTCATCGTGCCCAGCAATGATGAGTTGGGAGTGGCCCGCGCGATTCAGCGGTACGTGCTGGCCGGCCGCCGGTAAGACGCATGGCTGCTGAAATGGTACAGTTGATGCGGCACGACGCCCGGGTCATGCGCTTCCTGAATTCCGGCATCCCAAGGAGATTCAATGGGCAAGGTCTGGCTGGATGGAGAGTTGGTCGAACAAGAGCAGGCCAAGGTCAGCGTGTACGACCACGGATTGTTGTACGGCGACGGATGCTTTGAAGGCATTCGCGCCTACAACGGCCGCGTGCTGAAACTTCGTTCTCACCTGCGCCGCATGTACAGTTCAGCCGAGCGCATTCGACTCAAGCCCGCCTATTCGTGCGACCAGGTCGAGCAGGCGATCCGCCAGACGCTGACCGCCAACCAGATGCGCGATGCGTACATTCGGCTGATCTTCACGCGCGGCGCGGGGACGCTGGGACTGCACCCGTTCCGGTGCCCCAAGTCCAGCACCATCGTCATCACCGACAAGATTCAGCTGTACCCGCCGGAACTCTACGACACCGGCATGAAGGTCATCGTCGCCAAGCGACGCCGCATCCCCATTGAATGTCTGGACCCGGCGATCAAGAGCCTGAACTACCTGAACAATGTTCTGGCGAAGATCGAGGCGATCGAGGCGGGCGTGCTTGAGGCCATCATGCTCAACGTGGACGACTACGTCTCTGAATGCACCGGCGACAACATCTTCGTCATCAAGAACGGCCGCATCGCCACGCCCGCAAAGGAATCCGGCGTGCTGCACGGCATCACACGCGAGTTTGTCATCAGCGAAATTGCTCCCGGCCTGGGGCACCGCGTTGAGGAGAAAATGCTGCGACTGGATGATGTGCTCAACGCCGATGAAGTTTTCCTTACCGGAACCGCGGCGGAGATCATCGGCGTCAGCCAGATTGAGGAAAAGATCATCGGTTCGGGCAAAGTCGGACCGATCACAAAATCGCTGACCACGGAATTCCGCAAGCGCGTGAAAGAAAACGCCCCCGAAGATTGATGCAGGCGGCCGCGACGCATGCGATGCAGAACCTGCGATTACCCGCTGTGGAATCTCAAGGCCCGCCAATGCCCTGAGTGCGGCGCCGCATTCACGCCGTCGCAATATGAATTTGTCATTAACAGCGTGCAATTCTGCTGCCCGAACTGCGAGCAGCCCTACTACGGCACTGGCGTCAAGGGGCATCTGGTCCCGCAGGAATTCAACTGCGTCTCCTGCGCGCGGCGGCTGGCCATGGATGAAATGGTGGTTCGCCCGGCCGATGGGGTGCAGGAACAGCAAACGCAATTGAACGAGATGCCGTGGCTGACGCGGCAGAAGCACGAATGGTTCAAGCGTTGGTTGCGCACGGTCGGCAAATCGATGACCAGCCCGGGCATGGTCATGCGCGGCGTGCCGCTTGAAAGCGGCATGGGACCGGCGTGGTTGTACGCCACGCTTACGTTGTTTACATTTCTCATGCTGGGAGGCGGCTTACCGTGCCTGATCGTGGCGCTCATTCTGGCATCCAGCCAGAGCCGCGATGCGATGGCCTTCCTCACCATGGGCGTTGTCTTCGCGTTGTGCGGCACCATTGCGCACCTGCTACTCATCGCAATTTGGGGCCTCATCACGCATGGCTTATTGCGGATGACGGGACAGACACGCCACTCGCTGGGACGGACTTACCAGGCGATCCTGTATTCGGTTGGCACGCTTGCGCCGCTGGGCATTCCCTGCATCGGCCCGCTATTCGGCTCATACCTCATCGGAATCTGGTGGATTGTCGCCGCCATCCTGATGTTGATTCCCGCGCAATCCGTCAGCGGCGGACGGGCCACGCTGGCCATCCTGACAGCGCCTGCCCTGGCATTGCTGGTGATGATGACGGCCTACGGGTTTCTGCTGTACGGCGCTGTCAACAGCGTGTCGCGGTCGGGCGCCCCTGCCGTTTACGTCACGTCGATCGAAACCCAGAATATTTCTGCCGCCGTTCGGGCCTACGCCGCCACGCATGGCGGAACAGGTCCTGCGCATTCTGCGGAACTGATTCTCCACGGACTCGGATCAGCGAACTTCATCTCATCATCCTTTGCAACCGATGGCAAGCAGATTCGCGTGGGGGAAACCAAGCTGGACAAACTGGAGTTCCTGCCAGCCAACCGCTCTGCGGCGGCTGTGCAGGCCGCAGCCGAGGCGTTGCCGCCCGGCACAATCGCGCATCGGCTGGGCGATTTCGTGTTCACATACCATGGCATCGATCTGAGCAATTGCGATCGTTCGTTGTGGATTGCAATCTGCGCACCCGATCCCGACCTGAACCGCAGCATTCCGCTGGGACATGGAATCACAGTGGCACAATCAAATGGCCAGGTTTACAACCTGGGCGGCAACGCCTCGGCAAGTCTGAAGGCGCAAAACGCGCTTCGAGCACAATTCAACCTCCCGCCGCTGCCTGATCCATATTTGGTGACACACGACAAACCCGCCCTACAGCCGGCATCGCCCGGCGCGACTGGGAACTGACTTCAATTGATAACGGGCGAGCGAACGGGCCGGATCGCGCGGTACACTGAAGGCATGCGGTCCAGTCGCATTCTGATGTGGGCGATCGCGGGCGTGATCGGGGCGACCGTCATCGCGCCAATCGCGTCGATTCAATTTCCCTCGGTGATGCCGGGCCCGGACGAGGTGATCCTCTGCGGCATGCTGGTGCTGGCGTATTTGATCACTGCGCTGGCGTGCGCGGTTGCATTGGAGAACGGCCGTTCGCCGCGATTCATGTTCAGCGGGATTATCGCGGGCGCGGGGGCGCTCGCCGGCTGGCTGGGTCTGGCTGCCGCTCAGCCTGCGTGGCCGATCATCATGGCGATCCAGCGGGTGCTCATCTGGCCAACAGGCTGGGCCATCTTCATGATGCTGACCGGCATTCTTCTTCTGCCCAATCCGCACAGCAGGCCGTGGCTGTTGCTGCGGCGAGTGACGATCGGACTGCTCGCGCTTGTGGGAGCGCATGTGTCGCTGGCGATTTCGTTGTATCCCGACGGCGCGGACTGGGCTGCTACAGCCGCATATGAGGACATTGCGGTAAGGACCGGAGGCATCATCATGATTCTCGCCGCCGGCTGCGTGGTTGTGACAATGCTGATGGCATGGATGGCGCGGCTGTCGGGCGTGCGGCAGGTTGATGTGCAACGCCGTGAATATCGATTGAAGTGCCCGCGATGCGAGGAAGAGCAGGAGGCAATCACGGGCACGCACGCCTGCCGCCGGTGCGGATTGCGGATCAGGGTACAACTGTCATGACGCGCTCAACATCAAAACTGGAGAATGCTGTGTATCGGCTGTTGATGATCGCGTTGATCGCCTCCATCGCGGGCACAGTGGTTGTCGGTGTTCTGTTGTTCATGTTTGATCCCAACGACGCCGGAGCGGCCAAGGCATTTTTTTCGCTTTTGCTGATGGTGCTGGCCTTCGGTGCGCTGACCGCCGCGCAGACAGCCAGGCGTCGTGGCCGCATGCCGCTTTTCATGTTGATCAGCATGCTGGCCACAGTGCTTGGCGCGATCGGTCTGCTGGCGATGGTGTGGGCCGACGAAACACTGGCCCAGGATTACCGGTTGCGGGAGCGGTTCTGGTTCATCGCGGGGAGTTTCATGACGATTGGCCTTGCATTCGCGCACACTGGCGCGTTCAGCCTTGTTCCGGCGCGAACGGTCGTGCTCACGATGTTGAAAGTGGTTGTCATGCTGTGCGTGTGGCTGTTTGCATCATTCCTGCTCACGATGTTCTGGCTGCAGCCGTACTTGACCCCGATGTCTGGGAACATGGGCCTGTTTTTCACGCTGCTTGCCGCCGCCATGATCATCGCGGGGGTGGGATTGATCGGCACCATCGCTGTGCCCGTCGCAGCGGCCAGCCGCGCCAACCGCACCGATCCGCCAATTGAATCTGTCCGGTCCAGCACGCGAGTGACGTTGGAATGCCCGCGGTGCCGGTCGCGCCAGGAACTTGCCGCCGGCAATTCCCGTTGCGGTAGTTGCGGTGCGGGAATCTTCATTGAAGTCGAAGAACCCCGTTGCGAATGCGGTTACCTGCTGTACAAACTCCAGGGCGACACCTGCCCGGAATGCGGACGACCCGTGCAGGTGATGGCTCCGTGCTGACGGGCTCAAGTTCGTTTTTTGAACACGAGCAGATTTGTGCACGCCGGTCCGGCGGGCAATCGCATTGCGAACCAGATGGAATTCAGCCGCCGCAGCGCGATGCGCAGCAGGCCGCGCGTCCGCCGCTGAAGTTCCGTGAACTCGGACGCCGTCCGGTGCAAGCGGCGGCAGCCAAGTCCTTCCATACAGTTCGTGAGGGCGGCAATGTTGGTGTGAACCGTCCACAGACGGCCGCCGTCTGATTCATCCCACGCGCCTGTGCCCAGCGGCGTGTGCTCCATGTTCTTGCGCGGCTTGCCTGTGATGCGCCGGGCGATGGATTCAATCGCCTGATCCAACGCGCCGCCGTTGGTTACCTGCAGCGCGATCCGGCCGCCTGGGCGAAGCACGCGAACCAGTTCGCGCAGCGCCGGCTCCATTGGATGAATGTGAATGACCACGCCCCAGGAGTAAATCGCTGCGAATTCCGAGTCGCGAAAAGGCAGTTGGGTGAGAACGCCTTGCACGAACTGAACGCGATCAGCCGCATTTGCCTGCTGGGCGATCTGGCGTGCCTTGTTCAATGCTACAGGTGAAATGTCAATGCCACGGACCCTGTATCCCGCACGCGCGATGCGGATGCTGTGTACGCCGGTGCCGCAGCCCGCATCGAGAATTTCAGCGTCGGGTTCGGGCTTCAGCAGCCGCAGCATTCGCGAGATGGCGCGATCGTAATGGCGCAGCGCCTGGGGCTCGTAATAGTCCTTCGCCCAGGCTTCAAAGGTGCGCACGTCGTTCAACGCATTGGCGGTCATCGCTGCTCCCATGAACCGTGCCGCTGAATTGAGAGCGTACGCCGGTTCATTCCCACAGGCGTGGCTGATCAACAGATTACGAAACCAGCCTTAGGGAGCGTGCATGGCTACAGCAGGAAAAGAATGGTCACCAGCACGAACAGCGGCATCAGGACCGGGATGCTGTACAGCAGCATGTAGTTGAAGAAGCCAGGCATGCGCACGCCGGATTGCTCTGCAATCGACTTGACCATGAAGTTCGGCCCATTGCCGATGTAGGTGTTCGCGCCCATGAAGACGGCGCCCAGGCTGATCGCAATGAGCAAGTCCTCGCGCATGAAATGGTTGCTCATCAGTTGCAGAACGCCCTCGCCCGGCTCGTGAGTCATGGCGTTGGCGGTTTCAAAGAACACGACATACGTAGGGGCATTGTCCAGAAAACTGGAGAGAACGCCGGTGGTCCAGAAAAACTGGAATGGGTGCTCAAGGCCAAGTTGTCCGCCCATGACATCGAGGACGCGGATGGGAACCTGCATGGTGATGAAGATGCCGATGAACAAAGCCGCCACTTCGAGGATCGCGTGATAGTTGAAGCGGTTGTCGGCCCGCACGCCGCGCGGCGTGGTGGCCAGGGACAAGGCGACCAGCAGCAGCATCACCAGTTCGCGCAGAAATGGAAACACGGTGAAGTTGATGGCAGGCAGTGTCCGGCCGGGCACCAGTTGCCACACCGCCAGGACAACGCCGATCAGCCAGATGAAGTTGATCGAGCCCCGAATGTGAAACGGCTGACGGATCGCTTCGTCGCGCACAATGCTTGACAGGGGTTCGCGCTTGTAGAGCACCGTGTCCCACACCCAGTACACCGCCAGCAGCACCACGCAGCAGAACAACCATTCCTTCCACAGGACAAGCGTCCAGAGAAACGGCACGCCGCGCAAATAGCCCAGGAACAGCGGCGGATCGCCGATGGGCAGCAGGCATCCGCCGATATTGCTCACCAGGAAGATGAAGAAGACGACGGTATGGGTGACGTATTTTCGTTCGGAATTGGTCTGCAACAGCGGGCGGATGAGCAGCATGCTTGCACCGGTGGTGCCAATGAAACTAGCCGCCGCCGCGCCGATGGCGAGCATGACGGTGTTGGTCACCGGGTGGGCGGGAATGTCGCCCCGCACGCTGATCCCGCCGCTGATCACGAAGAGTGAAAACAGCAGCAAGATGAACGGAATGTATTCATCGACGATGGCGTGCTCCAGAACGGCAGGCACGCTTTGAACGCCCTCGGCGACCGCGAAATACGCCAGCGTGCAGAACGCCAGCGAAAGAGACACAATGAGCCGGCTGACGTTGCTCTCCCACCACGCGTGCGTCCACATCAGAAGCGGAAGGATCGCGATGGCCAGCAGCAGCGCGATAAACGGCGCCAGACCGATGCCCCAGAACGGGGGCGCGTGCGGCGCGGCATGCGCTTCATCCGGATGCGAGAGGGAACGGTAGATCAACCAGCCGACCACGATTACGCCCGCCAGAGTCGCGGCCAGGACCACCAGTTGCCTGAGTTTTGAAGTCTGCTTTTGCATGCGACAGAAGTCTGCGATGTTTCGTGGCCCCGTACAATAGCAAACTGAAACGGCGCACGAGCAACTGCCGGGAACCGGATTGTCCCATCACGATTCGCCTTGAGGTGGCCTGTGCGCGATCAGCCATGTGCGGCCCTCACTGCGGATCATGCCTCGGTTCGTCCGGGCCAATGCCTCACGCAGCGCATCATCGTCGATTCTGACCGCGTGGGGCGCAGCGTTGGCGCGGAAGCGCGCGAGGATCGTTGGATCTGTCTGCACGTGAACGATGTGAACGGAAGTCGGCTCGGAGGTAACACTTTCAATCGGAATCGCCCTCGCGAAGGGCTGCTGCTGGGCGATCGGAGGCCGCTGGACTTGCGGCGAAGTCCTGAGGTTCGCGTACCAAGACACACAGACGATCGCCAGCACGAGCAGCGGCGACGCAATGATGGCCTGCCGTCGAATCCGCCTGCGGCGGTGGTGCGTGCGCAAGTGCGTCAGCAGGTCGTCGAGCATGCGTTCGCGCCGCTGTTGTCCTGTTTGGCTCAGGGGCAGGTCATTCAAGTCAGTCATGGATTTCCTCCTTCGCGCTGGCGCGCAAGCTCGCCAATGAGCGATTGATCCGGCCATCGACTGCGCCGGGTTTGATGCCCAGCGCACGGCCGATTCGCTCGAGCGTCCAGCCCATTCGATATCGCATGGCGAGCAGGTGGCGCTGCTCCGGCTCGATCGTCATGAGTTGCTCGCGCAGCCACGCGAGGCGGTCGTCAAGGTCTCGTGCAAGGGCTTGGGGCGATGCAGCGGCCGCGTTGCGTTCGCGCTTCATCCGCCGCCGCTCTGTTCTGAGCAGGTCGGCGCAGCAGGACTGCACGACCACGCGCATCCAGGCGCGCAGGGCGGCTTCGGTGTCCATCGGCTTCAGCGAGCGGATCACCCGAAGCATCGTATTCTGCACCACGTCCAGGCAGAATTGTTCATCGCATCCCGAAGCGCGCCGGGCCTCGGCCAATGCAGCCCCAAACCACTGGCGATAGAAGCGCGAAAACGCCTCGGAGTCGCCCGAGGCGATTGCGGTCGTGATGTCGCGGACCGTGCGGGTCATGGGTGAAACCCGACTCCCGTCGAACGATGTTCAGTTCTTGCGCGCCGCTGCCAGTGAGGCTTCCAGTTCCGTGATTCGTTGCTGGAGTTGCTGTATCGCTGCCTCACGCGCCATGATCTGCTGATCGCGTTCGGCTGAGCGGGCATTCTGCTTCTGGTGTGCGGATTCCTGAAGTTTCGAGATCACCTCATCAATCGCGCTGATTTGCTCGCCGCTGGCACGAGCGATCAGGATGCCGGTGGCTTCGTGGAACCGCAGTTCCGCCGGTCCCTTGTCCTTGCCAATCAGGTCCAGCGCGGTTTGCACAGCAGTGAGCATGTCATCGGGCTTGACACCCATTTCAAGGATCGAAGTCGCGGACCAGACACTGTTCTGAAGGCCGGATCGATCGGCGCGTCGGCCGGAGACTTGCGCTCGGACGGTGAAAATCGGCCGCTCGCTGTCGAAGACAGGGGCAATTTCATCGTAGTGCAATTCAATGTTGTTGCCGTCGATGAGAGCAGTGCGGCCGTGGAGCAACTGAAGGGCAGCGCCGGGGCTGACGTTCTTGAGGTCGACTCGCGGCATAGGCACATCGCGGGCTGCGGGATCGATGTACACGTTGACGCCGCCCGCCTTGCGCACCGCGTCCACGTAATCCGCCACGGCCCCGCCGGGGTAGGAAAGACTCATCAATTCATCTGACGCGGGGGGCACGTCGGACTGGCCCCTGGCCGGCACGGCCACCGCGGCCGCACAAAGGGCCAGGACAGCGATCGAGCGAATTGCGGAACGTTTCATGTTGTGCTCCTTTCGGGAACGCAAAGAGGTTGCAGATGATGACTGCAAGTCAAACGTCGCCGCGCGTGGTTTTTCGCGCCCCAAGAGAAAAAAACTTTCGCTCAGCAAACGGCCTGGCCGGCTGCGCGCAGGGTCGGCTCCATGACCGTCAGCAGCCAGCGGGCGAATTCGCGCTTGGGCAGGTCGGGGCCCGCGGCGAATTGTCGACCATCGCGAAGCAGCACGGTCGCGGTCACCTGCTCCGCATCCATCGTTTCTAATGGATTGGCGACAATGGCGTGGAGTTTCTTGCGGGTGAGTTTCTCACGTGCAGATGTCAGCAGCCGCGCGGCCGGCTCCAGCGCGAATCCAATCACCGTTTGATGAGGTTTGGTGATGGATGAGAGGTCCGCCAGCAGGTCGGGCGTCGGCTCCAGTTCAAGCGTCAGCGGCTGGTCGCGGCGTGGAATCTTCAGCGCGGGCTGGGCCGGATCGGTCCCGCCGGCCTTTGCCCGGTAGTCGGCGACGGCGGCGGCCATGAACAGTACGTCGTGTTGCGGCCAGTTCAGCCGGAGCAGACTTTGCAGATCAGCGGTCGTCTGGAACCGGATTGTTCGCACATGCGAATCCTCCGGCGGTGCAATCGGGGCTGGTCCAAGCAGCAGAGTGGTCGGCCAACCGCGCCGCGACGCGGCTTCGGCCAGCGCCAGCCCCATTCGCCCCGATGAGCGATTGGCGATGTAGCGGACCGAGTCGATCGGCTCGTGCGTCGGTCCGGCGGTGATCAGAATGCGAGGCGAGAAATCCAATGCGAAGTCCGATGTTCAATTGCCCGTGAACCCATGCGTGCTCACCTGATGCACGATGCGGCACGACACCGTACAATCCTAGCGATTCCCACAGCCAGCCGTTTGTCCGCCTCGATTGATCCTTCAATCCTCACGTCAGATTCCTTCTTCGCATGGCACGCAAACGCAAGAAACTTGGCGAGATTCTGATGGAATGGGGCCGCGTCACCGACGCGCAGGTTCAGCAGGCCATGGGCATGGCGAAGGGAACCGGCAAGCGGCTCGGCGAGGCGCTGGTTGAAGCCAACTTCTGCAGCGAGCAGGATGTCGCCAAGGCGCTTGCGGCGCAATTCGACATGGAATTCGTCAACCTCGATGCGCCAGACGCGGCATTGGGCGTTGACATGTCACTGGTGCCCCAGGAACTGGTCAAGAAGCACCTGATCCTACCTCTGAGCAAGACTAACGGCCGGTTGAAACTGGTCATTCACGATCCGATGGATCTCGAGTTGCTCGATCTGTTGCGATTCCGCCTCAACAGCGAAATCGACACGGCGATTGCGCCCCGGAGTTCGATCAAGGCGTTCCTGGAAGGCAAGTCGGCAACGACCGGCGGCGCGACCAGCATGTTCTCCGATGAATCACTGGTCACCGAGTCCGTGGACGTCACGGTGGACCGGTCGGTCGACTCATCAGTGGACATCGCGGCGGGTGAAGACGCGCCGATCATTCGATTGTGCCACCGCATGATCACCGAAGCGGTGCGATCAAGGGCTTCGGACATTCACGTCGAGCCGATGGATGACCGCGTGATCCTGCGCTATCGCATTGACGGCGTGTGCCACGTGCGCGACAACCTGCCCAAGCGCATGCAGTCGGCGATGCTGGCGCGATTGAAACTGATGGCGGGGGTGAACATCGCCGAGAAGCGCGTGCCGCAGGACGGCCGCATCAAGATGCCCGTGGATGGCGAGCAGGTCGACTTCCGCGTGAGTTGCTGCCCGGCGTATCACGGTGAATCGGTGGTACTGCGTATTCTGCGCCCGGATTCAGTAAAGATCGGCCTGGTGAATCTGGGATTTGAGCCGGATAATCTGGACATCTTCAACCGCATCATCCGCAGGCCCAACGGCATTTTCCTGGTGACCGGTCCGACCGGTTCGGGCAAGACGACCACGCTGTATTCCGCGCTGGATGTGCTCAACCGCCCCGATCGCAAGATCATCACCGCCGAAGACCCGGTGGAATACAACTTCACCGGCATCAATCAATGCCAGGTGCGCGAATCGATCGGCCTGACTTTCCCGATCATTCTTCGCGCCATGCTGCGGCAGGCGCCCAATATCGTGCTCATCGGCGAAATCCGCGATCACGACGTGGCGGAAATCGCCATCCAGGCGGCGCTCACCGGACACCTGGTGTTCTCGACGCTGCACACCAACGATGCGCCCTCGGCGATTACGCGACTGATCGACATGGGCGTCAAGCCGTTCCTTGTCGCCAGTTCAATCCAGGCGATCATGGCGCAGCGGTTGATCCGCATTCTGTGCCCCAAGTGCAAGCAGCGCGATCCGGAGCCGGATGCGAAACTGCTGCGGCTGGTGGACATCTCCGCTGAGGAAACCGCCAAGGGCAACATCAGCAAGGCCGTGGGCTGCGCGCATTGCGGCACCATCGGGTATCGCGGTCGCAAGGCAATTTTCGAATTGATGAGGTTGAACTCGGAAATCCGCGAACTGGCGTTTGCCCGTTCGCCGATCGGCAAGATTCGCGACGCAGCCGTTCGCGGCGGGATGCGCACGCTGCTTCATGACGGTAAGCTCAAGATTCTGCGCGGCGACACCACGCCGGACGAAGTCGCCAAGTTCGCGCAGGCTGAAACTCTCGTGGGAGCGAACGTGGATATTTAGAGAACTGGGTCCTGCCTCTTGCGTCATGAGGCGCAAGAAGCTCAGCCGCAAGACTCAAGCAACTCACAAAGACTACCCAAGACTCAAGCCTCCAGATCCAAGACCCTTCCATGTCCACAGTTCAAATCGACAGACTTCTCGATACCGTGATTCGCCAGGGCGCTTCGGACCTTCACCTGAGCGTCGGGCGAAAGCCGACGATCCGCCTGCACGGCAGTTTGCGCAATCTTGACACCAAGGTGCTCGACAACGATGACTGCGTCGCGTTGATGAAATCCATCACGCCCGAACGCGCTCAGCAGGAACTGCAAGAGGAAGGCAGTTGTGACTTCGGCTTCGCATACGGAACCGAGGCACGCTTCCGCGTGGCGGTGTTCCGACAGCGCGGCGACATCACGCTGGTCCTGCGTTTGATCCCCAATAAACTGCTCACGTTCGAACAGATCGGCCTGCCGGCCATCTGCCGCGAACTGATCCGCCGGCCGCGCGGCCTGTTCATCGTCACCGGGCCGACCGGTTCGGGAAAGACCACCACGCTGGCGACGATGATCGACGAGATCAACACGAATCTCGACCGGCACATCGTGACGGCGGAAGACCCCATCGAGTACTACCACTATCACAAGAAGTCGATCGTGAACCAGCGCGAAGTGGGGGTGGATGTGCCTAGTTTCTCCGAGGCGCTCCGCCGCGTGCTGCGTGCGGACCCCGACGTGATTCTGGTCGGCGAAATGCGCGACTTGGAAACGATTGAGGCCGCGATTCGAGCCGCCGAAACCGGCCACCTTGTGTTCGCCACGCTGCACACCACCGGTGCAGCCGGCACGATCACCCGAATCATCGACGCGTTCCCAGTAAATCAGCAGGCCCAAGTGCGCGTTCAGTTGTCCACCTCGCTGATCGCGGTTCTTAGCCAGGTGCTTCTGGCCCGGGTGGATAAACCGGGCCGGGTGGCGTGCTATGAGTTCCTCGTCGTCACTCCGGCAATCGCCAACCTCATCCGTGAGAACAAGACCTTCCGAATTGACTCGGCCATCCAGACCGGACGGAAGTTCGGTATGCAGTTGCTCGACGACCACCTCTGGTCGCTCTACCAGCGCGGCTTGATCGCGGCTGATGAAATGATCGACAAGAGCAAAGACCCCGGCGACCTGACCGAAAAGGTGCATCGTTCAGGCGGGCAGATCGGCCGCACAGAACTCGATACCCCGGACGTCGGCGGTTGAACGCCCGAGAGCCACCATTCAAACCACGACCTCAATTGCATTGATAAATGTTCCATAATCCATGTGACTCAAATATTTGATGGGACAGAAATCTCTTGTAACTCGAAGAATCTGGATTCATTATTAGAACTGCCGGCTGCATGCTTGCGGAGAAGTTGAGTGTTGCGGCTCTACGGGCTGAGAAGTTGCGCAGTTGATTTGGTCGGTTGAACGGTCACGCCCACGAAGGACATGCGGCACTTGGCACACCCAAGGCCACAATTGAGGATTCGTTGACATGGCGAAGTTGGCGCCGCCAGAAAATCGCACGCCGGGCAATATCGATCCTTCTGAATTGAAGGGGCGGCGTTTTGGCCGGGTTCTGACGAAACTGGGCAAGGTCACGCGCGAGCAGGTTCACGAGGCGCTGAACCTCCAGAAATCCCGGCGCGAAAAGGGACAGAAAAAGCCCCTCGGCGAACTGCTGGTCGAACTGGGGTACATCAAGCCCAACGACATTCTGGAGGCCCTTGCCGGTCAAGCCGGCATGCGAATGGTGGACATCAATCTGGCGTCCATTCCAGATGCCGCGTTCGAAGCCCTGCCCGCAGAATCGGCCAACACCTATCAAATCATTCCGCTGGATTACGACGCCAAGACCAAGACCATCACGGTGGCGATGAAGAGTCCAGACAACTTCCAGGCCGTGGACGGCCTTCGGTTGCTGCTGGGCTACAAAGTCAATGCGGTGGTCGCGCCGGCGGATCAGATCGACGCGGTGCTGAAGAAGAAATACAGCGGCGAAAGCAGTTCGATGGCCGCGATGATGGCCGAACTGGGCGCCGACGACAAACTGGCCGCGCTCAAAGGCCGCGGCGAATCGATCGACCTTGAGGAACTCGCCAGCGCGGCAGAGGACAACAAGGTCATTCGACTGCTCAACCTCGTGCTGCTGCAGGCGATCAAGGACAAGGCGTCGGACATTCACTTCGA
>CAMPIL010000020.1 GCA_946886375.1 uncultured Phycisphaerales bacterium | reverse complement strand
GGCGTATTGCGGTCCAGGTACAAATCGGTTTCAGGCGTGTTGGAATACTCGCCGTTCTCGCGTCGCAGCATGCCCAGCGCGACCAGCGCGTCGAGAAAATCCCGCGCGCCGCGCTCGTGCAGGTTGAACATCTCGCGAATCGCCGCCAGGTCCATCGGCTGTTTCGCCAGCGCGGTGAACAGGCCCAGGTCCACCGCGCTCAGCAGTGTTCTTGATCCCCAGAATCCCAAGCCAAGTTGCATGATGGCGTCAGGCCGGGCGGCGAATGTGGCTGCAGACGCGGCAGGCGGGGCGGTCGTCATCTGATCAACTCCCTTTCTCATCGGTTTCCGATTGCGGTCGAAGTCTAATCATCACTGACGACGGACGCCAGCGGCAACCGCTGAGCGCACACGCTACACTCGGCGCATGAGTCAAAAGAAGCACGCGCACACTCGCCCCGCACGCAGGCCGCCTGGCCGGACCAGGAAGTCTTCGCCCAAATCGCGATGGCGCACCGCCGCCGCCAGCGATCGCTACGAACTGTACGAACTTGCCGTGCAGGACGCCGATGGCGAGTGCGATTTGATCGAGCAGGTGTGGAAGGAACTGCGCGGCCGCGCGCCCCACCACATTCGAGAGGACTTCTGCGGCACCGCGCTGGTCTGCCGCGAATGGGTCCGGCGGCGGCGCACCAACACCGCCGTCGGCGTGGACTTGGATCCCGAAGTGCTGGCATGGGCAACCGCGCGAATTCGCAAACTCTCGCGCCGGTTCAAACCTCATCACCTCAACCGCATGAAATTCATCCAGACTGACGTTCGCACCGTCAAAGCCAGGCCGGTGGACAGCGTGCTGGCAATGAACTTCAGTTACTTCATCTTCAAAACGCGAGATGGCTTGCGCGAGTATTTCCGGACGGTGCGGCGCGGATTGGTGCGCGACGGCCTGTTCCTGCTGGACGCCTACGGAGGCAGCGAGTCTTTCCTGGAAATCGAGGAGCCGCGCGACTTTGACGGGTTTACCTACGTCTGGGATCAAAACGTCGTCAATCCCATCACCGGCGATGTGATCAACCACATTCACTTTGAGTTTCCCGACGGAACCAAAATGAACAAGGCGTTCACCTACGATTGGCGGTTGTGGACCCTGCCTGAACTGCGCGAGATTCTGCTGGAAGCCGGTTTCAAGCGCGTGTCGGTGTACTGGGAAGGAACCGATGAGAAGTCCGGCGAAGGCAACGGCGAATGGACCATCAGCGAACGCGGCGAGGCATGCCAGGGCTGGATCGCTTATCTGGTTGCGGAAAGGTGAAATTCAACGCCGCCGAACCTCGCCCGCAGAGAAAGTAAGTTTTGTATAATCGCGATCGCGAGAGTCATAACGCAACGTTCGACTGCCACTGAGGTCCACAATGTCGCCACTTATCGACCCGAGTTACTCAGCCAAGCGGCAGACCGTGTTGCAGAAGGAACGGGAGGAGTCAGAGCGCGCCACGCGCATGGAGTACATCAAGCCGTTGGCGATGTTTGCCATCGGCATTCCGATCGTCATCGTCGTCTTGCTCAGCGAAGGCGACAGCGAGATATCGGGGATGGGACTTGTTTTCATTTACGCGGTGACGTTCGCATTCAGCCTTGGGGCCGGCGTCGCAGGGCTGTGGCTCGCGTCGCACCTGTGGCTTGGCGGCGCGGGGCCGCTGTTCTTGTGCATCCTGCGCCTCGCGGGCATTTATGCCATCACCGACGCGGTGGGACAGTTCGCCGGCGGTTTGATGATGCTGAGTTGGTTGATTCCCGGGGTCGTGTACATTGCACTGCTCATGTGGCTTTTTGAACTGGAGCCTGGGGAATCGCTGATCCTGGCGATGATCACCTACGTGCTCAAGGTCGCGGCGGCCGTGGTGCTTATGCTGGCGGCATTCAGCGGTTGATTCTCCGGCCGAACTCCATTTCAGCCTGCCGGAATTTCATCTACAATCCCGCCATGCTCAACCTTGATGCGGTTCATCAGCCCATCGCTTCGGTTCTTGCCGAGCAACTTGACCAGGTCATGGTCATTTTCGAGCGGCAACTGGCCAGCGATATGTCGGCGGTGAACAGCCTATGCATGCACGTGGAGCAGTATCGCGGCAAGATGCTGCGGCCGACGCTCGTGCTGCTTTCAGGACTGGCTGCGCAAGGCTACGCAGCCGATGCGCGTCAATCGGGCCATGACCGTGCCCGCGCGATTTTGACGGAAAATCATCGCATCGTTGCCGCCGTCACCGAGATGATCCACATGGCCACACTCGTGCACGACGATGTGCTGGACGAAGCCGAGGTTCGCCGCCGCGGCGCGACGGTGAATCATCTCTGGGGTAATGAAACCGCCGTCATTCTCGGCGACTACCTCATCTCCAACGCGTTTCACCTGTGCTCAACCGTCGGCGACCCGGCGATCAACCTCGCCTTGGGTCACGTGACCAACACGCTGTGCGAAGGCGAATTGCTGCAACTGCATCATCGCGACAACTACAGCATCGATGAAGCGATGTATCTCGAGATCATCCGCCGCAAAACCGCTTCGCTCATCGGCGAGTGCTGCCGTCTGGGCGCAGCCCTCAGCGGCGCGGAGGAGCGAGTTTCCAAGTCGCTCAAGCACTTCGGAATGTTCCTTGGCATGGCGTTTCAGATACAGGATGATCTGCTGGACCTCATCGGCGATCAGGCGGTGGTGGGCAAATCGCTGGGCAAGGACCTGGACAAGGGAAAACTCACGCTGCCGGTGATCTGTTATATCCAGGATTGTCCGCAGGCCCAGCGCGGAGAGGCGTTGCGGATGATCATGGAGCGCGATGGCGCGGCACTTCGATTGCGGTTGATTGAAAGCGGCGCGGTGCGAAGAACGTCCCAGACTGCGCGGCAACTGGTCGAGCAGGCCAAGGCGGAACTTCCTGCCATTCCCGCCAGTTCCGCCCGCGACCTGCTCAGCGCGCTGGCCGACACCGTCATCACGCGCGCCGCCTGAATGTTGCAAATTGCCGAAGCGAGCCTGCTGCGCTTACGCAGTTCTTCGCAGCGAAGTCTTGGCGTGTTCGGAAATCACCACGCGGTCGCGCCCGTTTTGCTTGGCGAAGTACAGGGCGTTGTCGGCGACCTCGATCATTGCGGAAGTCGTCGCCGCCGGGATCAGGGACATGTCCGTCACGCCGAACGACGCGGTGACCACTAGGTCCTCATCGTCAATCCACGTGTGCTGCTGGATGGCGGCGCGGCAGCGTTCGGCGACAGCGGCGGCCTCGGCGGCATCGGAGCGAGGCAGGATCACCGCGAACTCTTCGCCGCCGTATCGGCACGCGATGTCTCCGGCGCGGCCTTGGCCCAGGATGCGGGCGAACTCTTCAAGCACCTGGTCGCCGAACGGATGACCGAACGTGTCATTGATCGATTTGAACTGGTCGAGGTCGCACAGGATCAGCGCCAGGCGGCCGTCGTGGCGCTGGGCGGTGGTGAATTCCTCCTCCAGGCGCTGGTCGAAATACGCGCGGTTCCACAGGCCGGTCAGGCCGTCGATCTGGGCCCGCTGGGCGAGCATCTGGATCAGCAGGCGGATTCGCACCGCCGAGCGGACGCGTGCCTTGAGTTCGCCGATGTCGAAGGGCTTGGTGACAAAGTCGATGGCGCCCATTTCCAAGCCGCGCACCTTGTCGGAGGTGGAGCAGGAACCTGAAAGGAAAATGACGGGGATGTCGTGCGTGCGGGGATCGGCCTTCAGGCGAGCCAGCACGCCAAAGCCGTCCATTTCGGGCATGTCGATGTCCAGCAGAACGACCTCGGGCAGGAGCGATCGCGCCGTCTCCAGGCCTTGGGCTCCGGTGGTCGCGCTATGAATCTCCAGGCGTTCGCTCTTGAGACGCGCCTTGAGCAGGCGATGAATCATCATGGAGTCATCGATCGCCAGGAGGCGAGGTCTTCGAGGTGATTGCTGGTGCTCAAGCATCGCTCAATCCATTGTCGCGAACAGATCCCACAACGATCCGGCCCCGATCACGATTACACAGAGGCTCTTTTGCACAGGGCTATCAAGGCTTCAAACTGTTCGGCGAAGGCCGAAGTCTGCGCCATTCCGGCGTCCAGCAGCGTCTCCAGTTCAGCCGCTGATGCGGTGATGGTCGGGAAGCCATAGCCGCCCGCCGCGCCCTTGAGTTGATGCGCCAATTTGCGCAGTTGGGCCGAATTCCCCTCCTGCCAGGCGCGGGTGAGATTGTCCACGCCGCCCTGCAACTCTGTGAGGAAGTACTCAATCAGTTCGGTCATGTCCGCATCCTGAGCGAACTCGCTGATCAGCGGCTGATTGACCCCGCCTTGGTTGTCGCTAGGAGATGTCGCCATTGCTTTGTTTATCGGCGCACCGTCGGGCCGACTTGGATGCCAAATGGCGCCGGAACGCTTTGTGTGGACCGAGAACACGTGCTGCAATGCCGGAGAGGTCCAATGCGGTCACGCCCATAACCGCCGCGCAAAGAAAAGCCCCGTCCGTCACGGACGGGGCTCTGAAAACTCATGCGCGACGAATCGTCAGTGGCTGCCCCAGTTCGCCAGCAGATCAGCCAGGTCGGCGGCATCCACGGTTCCGTCGCTGTTGAGGTCAGCGGTGTCGCTGGCCTTGCCCCAGGACTGCATCAGCAGAAGCATGTCCTTGACATCGACGTTGTCGTTGCGATCCAGATCGCCCTTCACGACCGGACGATCCTTCACATCGATCGTCACCGCGCTTGGACCGTAGGTCACATCAAGGTACGACCGGTCAGCCAGCGGAGCGAGATGGACCTGATCAAACGTACCAGCCACGCTGCTGGCGGTGAGGATCTCGAATTGATCGCCCACCTGCGGCATGTAGCCGTTGGCCAGATCGACCATCAGCAAGCCGCCCAGGAACGCCTTGCCGTCGATCGACACAACGTCATACCCGGACACCGGCTCGGCTCCGCGCAGTTGCACGATGAGCGAACCGTTCTGGGTCTGCTTGTAGTCGCCTTCGATCTTGAGGAAGCCTTCGGTGGTGGCGGCGGCGATCATTCCATCGTTGACGTTCACGGGGTTGGAACCCGCGGGCTTGGGGCCCGAGGGGTTGCCGGCGGCGTCAACGCCCACGCCGCCGACCGCGCTGCCAGCCGTGTCGCCAAGAACCTGGACATCGTGGCCGTTCGGACCGGCGACCAGCGCCGGCGTGGCCGACGAAGCGCAGGTGGAACTGAGCAGAGCCACTGGTCCGCCGCTGAACATTTGATTGACGCGAGTCAACGCGGTGTTGATGGCGTCAAGCGTCGCCGCGCCGGTCGAGCGGCCGGCAAGGCCGTCGTTGGCCAGTTCGCGCAGGCCGGCCACGGTCTTGTTGTTGCCCAAGGCGCTCAGCACGCCTGCGGGAATCACGTAACTCTTCGTCACGCCGCTCTGGTTCACCGTGGTCATCACCGCGCACAGCGGCAGGCTGACGAAGGTGTTGCTCGCGGTCATCTTGTCGTAGCGGATGTTCAGAATCACCGCCATGGTCTGGCCCATGAGCGAGTTCTTGAACTTGCCCGAAGCCCAGGTGGGCAGGGCGACGGCCGTGTTGCAGGTCTGCACGCCCAGCACTCGATTGCCAAAGTTCACCGGCAACGCGGTTGAAGTGCCGCTGGCGGGCAGGCGCAGGCCGAGGCAGTGGGCGGTTTCAACCTTGACGGTGACCGAGCGCGGGTTGGGATTGCTCATGCGGCCGACGAACAGATTGCCGCCATTGGCCGGTCCGAGCAGTGTGGAAACCAGCGTGCCATCGACTTGCGCCGCTGCACCCCATTCGGTCTGGGTGCGCGTGGTGAACGTCGGGCACTGGTTCATGATGACGTTGATCACGAACGGCTCGGCCTTGTTTCCGCAACCGTCCGCCGCGCTCCAGGTGACGGTCGTCACGCCGGGCGGGAATGGCGCATCCAGCGGCTGCTGGTCGCTGCGAGTGCCGACAGGCACGATCGTCAAGCCGCATTCATCGGTGACGATGGGCGGCTGGAGCGCAATCGGGAAGCCCACGCAGCCGTAAACATCCGTCGCAGCGCAGCACTGAATGGGAGGCGTGCTGTCGGCGAGCGTGATGAATTGCGTGCACTCAGCGGTGTTGTCGCAGACATCGGTGGCGCGATAGGTGCGCTTGTAGGTCAGCGGGCAGGTCACGCCGGGCGAAATCTGCTCATCGCTGATCCATTCCACCGACTTCAGTTCACAATCGTCTGAAGCGTCGCCATTCTGTGCCTGCAGTTCGGCCAAGCTCATGGCCTTGGCGGGGAACTCGTTGCCGCATTCGATCGTGACATCCTGCGGGCAGGCGATGGTGGGTGGCACTTCATCGCTGAATGAGAACACCTGCTGCACGGTGGATGAATTGCCGCAGGAGTCGGAAACCGTGTAGGTGCGAATGAGTTTGCCGGAGCACCCTTCGCCTTGGCCGCCGCCGTCTTCATGGGAAACCTTGAGTTTCTCATTGGACGTGCAGTTGTCGGTAATGGTCGCGCCCTGTCCCACCAATTCAACTTGTCCCATCAATTCAAGCAGTTGGGCAAGGGTTGTGGCTGCATCCGGCAGGCCGGTGCCGCCGCAATCCGCCGAAGAGGACCGAATCGTGCCGGTGATCACCGGGGCGGTGGTGTCTTCGATGTGGAAGGTCTGCGTGATTGCTGGAGAGAGATTCTTGCATGCGTCAGAGACTCGATAGGTTCGCACGCGTGTGCCATTGCAGTTGGTGCCTGACAGTGCTGAATCGGTGTGGCTCACGGTGAGATTCGCCAGGAGGGTGCAGTTGTCAGAGATCACCGCGCCGTTGCTCATGAGCGCGAGCAATTGCTCGACGGTTGTGGCGGCGGCGGGCAGGCCGGCGCTGCATTCACGCGTGGCGTCTGCGATCGTGCCGATGACAGTCGGCCCATTGGTGTCCTGAATGTTGAAGGTGTGCGTGATGACACTGGAGTTGTTGCAGGTGTCCTTCACGGTGTAGGTGCGCACGCGGCTGCCGTTGCAGGCGGTTCCGGTGAGCGCGCCGTCCGATGAGGTCACGGTCATGCTGCCGCCGCAATTATCGACGATGGAAGCGCCCGCATTCATCAAGGCCAGAAGTTGGGCCACGTTCGTCGCGGGCGCGGGCAGTGAGCCATTGCACTGCAGCGATGCCGCCGCGATCGTGCCGGTGATTGTGGGCGGCGTATTGTCCAGGAAGTTGAAGGTGTGGGTAATCGTGCTTGCGTTATTGCACGTATCGCGGACGGTGTAAGTTCGCACGCGGCTGCCGTTGCAGGCGGTTCCGGTGAGTGCGCCGTCCGCAGAGGTCACGGTCATGCTGCCGCCGCAGTTATCGACGATGGAAGCGCCTTGGCCCATCAACGCCAGCAGTTGGGCGATCGTTGTCGCGGGCGCAGGCAGCGTGCCGTTGCACTGCAATGACGTGGCGGCAATCGTGCCGGTAATGGTGGGGGGAGTCGTGTCCTGAATGACAAAGGTATGCGTGATGGTGCTGGCGTTGTTGCAGGCGTCACGAACGGTGTAAGTGCGGACGCGGCTGCCGTTGCATGCGGTTCCGGTGAGAGCGGCGTCGGAGGAAGTCACGGTCAGATTGGCCGTGGCGGTGCAGTTGTCGACGATGCCGCCGCCGGTGATGAGCGCAAGCAATTGCGTGATGTTCGCTGCGGGGGCGGGCAGTGCGCCGTTGCACTGCATCGTCGTGTTGGCGATGCTTCCGGTGATTGTGGGGGCGGTGGTGTCTTCAACTCCCACGGTGATGGAGCACTGCGTGTTCAAACCCTGCGATGTCACGGTCACGGTCAGCGTGTATGAGCCGCACGTTGAGCACGCCACGACACTGACGTTTTGTCCAGATGCGGTGGTTTGGCCGCCGACAAACGTGGCGCCACACGTGCTGCTGATCGTCCACGCGTAGGTCGCGTTGGTCGCATTGGGCGCGGTGTAACCGTTGGTTGATCCCGGGCAGACTGAAAGCGGGCCCTCGATGCCGCACGGCGGCGGAGGAACCACAACTGCGCCTGCGGAAAGCGATCGGTCCTGGTTGCCGGTGGATGCGCCGTTCAGCGAAATCAATCGCGTGTGGTACGACGAGCCGTTGATCTGGGCCGCGGAATTGCCGATACCCCAGGTCAAACTGGTGGCGATGTGGCCGCCCCACAAGACCACAACATTTGGGCTGTTCGCGATGAAATCAATCTTCAGGCTCGAACTGCCGTCTCCAGCCCCGGGGCTGGATTGGGAAGCGTACGAAAGCCCAGTGATCGTGCCGTTGTAAATGGTTATGCGGCGCTCAGACAGCGGAAGCGAGTTGAACTCTGTCGTGGGCTGACCAGCCACGGGCGACCCGGTGCTGGAAGGCGCGGGAATGACGTCCGCCAAGCCGGCGTCCGGCGGCGTGAGCACAAACACGCCAGCGAGTCCCGCGAGCGGATCGATGTCTTCCGCAGCATGGCCAAATGTGGCGGCATGCGGCTCGAGCCGGTCGTAGTGGGTGATGAAGTCCAGCGCGTGCTTGCCGCCCTTGGTGGTATCCCACTCGATGATGAGCGAGTGCGGATTGCCCGCGCCTGTAGCCAACCCCGTCATCAGGGTTCGGTAAGGAACGGAGTACCCTTCTCGATAGTGAGCCTGGGTGGCGTTCAGACTGCCGTTGACCCAGTTGATAGGCGAGACCGGCGAGCCCGGTCCACCGTTGCGGGCCTGGTCAAGGTCGGCCGAGCCGGCGAGCAACTGCGCCTGCGCGGGGGAGGAGATGATCAATGCAAGCGCCGCGACAACGCTGCAAGCCCGTGAAATGCGAACGCAGTAATTCGTGAACCACAACATCTTCTGCTCCTCGTGCGAACGGCCTGTCTGTCGATAAATCAAGAACCTTCCACGCGCGTGGTTTTCGTCCCCGCATCGGCACCGATCGCTTTCTCTATGCGCCGCAATTGTGCTTAGAACGATCTCCCACGCGCCCTCCTTGGCATTGTGGCAACGCCTCCATCGCGTCGCCTTCAACTTTCTCAAACCCTTTCCAAACCGGGGTCGAAACCCCTGACGCCCGCTCCACGTCGGATCGGCGCAGCATGTGCGCACGTCTATTCCATCAAGGTTGATCCTGACACCGATGATGGGGAATGCAAGAACAATGTACCTTCAAATCCGTGAAGCGGTCCAGTAACTCTGCTGGTTCCCATAATTCAGTTCCGATAATCGAGTCTTCAGGCTTCGGATTGAATGTCCAGATCTCGTCCCGCCACCACGCCAGCCCGGCTGGTGGCCCTTGGGCGGCGATGTTTCGCGTGTGAGCCACCCTCTCACGCCCATTTCATCGGCGATTGCATTGTGCAAACCCAGCCCCGAGCGCGACTTGGGAAAGACTCCCGCTATCCTGACCCGCATAAACCGCCAACCGTCAGAGAGTCGTGCGCACTGCTGCGATCAGGCAATGCGGTCGCGGAGACAATTCGCCAGGATTGAACTGGATCACACGCACGAAGTGCCGGTCAAATGATTCAAGTTCCTGCGAGCAATGCTGATTGTGACCGCCTGCTGGAGAGCGCGGATCGCTTGTTCCTTCAGCGCTTTGGCAGCCCGTGGCAGTTCGGGGCCGTTGCTCCGGGCAGAATCAACCTCATTGGCGAGCACACCGACTACAACGAAGGGTTCGTACTTCCCTTGGCCGTGGATCGGCACACAGTCATCGTGGCGCGGCGGGCAATCGGCGAGACTTCGACGTTCTGGGCAGTGGACCTGGATGAGATGTTCACCGCAAACCTGAATCAGCCACCTGCGCCGGTTGCCGGTTCATTCGCAAATTACATGCTGGGCGTCGTTGACCAGTTCGCGCAACTCGGTCACGCATCGCCGAATCTTGATCTTCTCATCACCGGCAATATTCCGCGCGGCTCGGGATTGAGCAGCAGCGCCTCGGTTGAGGTGGCGATGGCGACGGTGTTGGAGCAGGTCGTCGGACACACCCTGCCGGCGCAGGAAAAGGCCTTGCTTTGCCAGCAGGCTGAGCATGCGTTTCCCGGCGTGCCGTGTGGGATCATGGACATGTTCATCATCACGATGGCTCGCGCCGATCACGCAATGCTCATCGACTGTCGCAGTGCCGATCACGAGCACATTGCGTTTCCGCAGATCGGTGCATCGCTGGTGGTGGTGCAGACGGGCATGCCTCGTTCACTCGCCGCCGGCGAATACGCCAAGCGGCGCAAGACCTGCGAAGCCGCAGCGCGAAAACTGGGCGTGCCCTCGCTTCGAAACGCCGATATTTCCGATATCGAACGAGTCGAATTGTCGGATGACGAGCGATGCAAAGCCTTGCATGTGGTTGCCGAGAACGCCCGCGTGCAAGAAGCCGCGGCTGCACTCCGGGCGAAGGATTATCGCCGGCTCGGCGACCTGATGTTCGCCAGCCATGCCTCATTGCGCGATCTGTTCGACGTCAGCACGCCTGAACTGAACGCGGCGGTGGATTTCACGTGGACCATGCGCGATCGCAACCCGGGCGTATGGGGAGCGCGAATGACCGGCGCGGGGTTCGGCGGCTGCGCGATCGTGGTGTGCGAAACCGCGTCGGCGATTCAGGTAATAGCCGAACTTCACGCCACTTTTCAACAGCAATTTGGCGGTTCGCCGCAGATTTTTACAACCACGGCCGCGCCGGGCGCACGCGCCTTGGTGGGAGCGCATGGGCTGTAGGCGAATCGCAGGCGATCAAAACTGAACTCCGACCGTCAATGCCCGCCGGACATTTCGCGCTGGCATGTCTCAAACAAGAACCATATGCGCTTTTCGGTTTCATCGATCCACACTTCAATCAGGCTGGCCGTGGCCACGTCGCGGTGTCGATCGCACACCTCATGCACTTCGCGCAGACGCGCAGCGAGCGCTTTGTTGTTGTCGCGCAACTCCGCGAGCATGTCCAGCGGTTCCACGAACGCCGCATCGTTGTCACTGAGCCGCTGCAGGCGCGAAATTTCGCCGATCGATTTGATGGTCGAGCCGCCAATCTTCCGTAGCCGCTCAGCGATGGGATCGGTCATGGCCAGCAGTTGATTGGCGTGGTCATCCAGCATCAGGTGATAATCGCGGAAGTGCGGACCGCTCAGGTGCCAGTGAAAGTTCTTCGTCTTGACGTACAGCGCAAAGACATCGGCCAGAATGGGATTCATCTCGCCGGTGATTTCGCGCGTCGCATCCTCGGAAAGATCGGTCGGCGTGGCGAGCGGAGCCGGCGCTCGTTGTTCCAGTTGCTGGTCGGATTCAGAGCGTGTCATCCGGTTAATCATGTTTGGCTCCTTGGCGTCTCTTGATGCCGCAATGACGATTCCCCAGCCGACACGCACATTGGCTGCATCGGTTCACCGGCGGCGCGGCGCGTGGTCAACTGCTTCGGCAAGGGCGAGGTCGATCGCCTCTCTGAGACTCTCGAAATCGAATGGGCCATCATGACGCACGCCGTTGATGAAAAACGTTGGCGTGCCGTTCACGCCGCTGCGCACGCCACCAATGAAATCCCTGCGGATGCGCGGCGCGTGGGCCTGCTCGAGAATCTCGCGTTCAACCCGCGAAGCATCCAGCCCAAGGTCTTCGGCGTACTGCACAAGGTCCTCGTCCTCCAAAGCGTCCTGGTGCTCGAAAAGCATGTCGTGCATCGGCCAGAACTTGTTCTGTTCGGCCGCTGATTCGGCTGCCTCGGCGGCGTGTTCGGCGTGTGGATGAATCGTCGTGAGTGGAAAGTGACGGAAGACAAACCGCAACTGCTCGCCGAACTCATCCTGCACTTGCTGAACAATCGGATGCGCCTCGCCGCAATAGGGGCACTCGTAATCTCCATATTCAACCAGCGTGACCGGGGCGGTTCGCGGGCCGGCTGCGTGATCTGCATCGCTGACCGGGACGACCAATCGGGCGGTAACGGGGGCCATCATGCGGGCTGCTCCTTTCGGGCAAGATCCTCCAACGCCTTCAGGACGCCGTCGGCGCCGGGGTTGACGCCCACCGGCGAAACGTAACTCCAGCGAATGATTCCTTGTGCATCGATGACGAAGAGCGCACGCTCGGCAGTGCCGGCCTGCCGACGGTACACCCCGTATGAGCGAGCGACCTCGCCCTTGGGCTCGAAATCAGATAACAGCGGGAATTGCAACTTGCGGGATTTGGAAAACGCTAAATGGCACCACACCCCATCGACTGAGATGCCCAGCACCATCGCGTCCAAGCGTTGAAACTCTGAATGCAGTTCATTGAAGAGAGCGAGTTCATCGCTGCACACCGGGCTCCAGTCCGCTGGATAGAACACCAGCACGGTGGGTCGCCCCTGGCAGTCTCGAAGCGAAACGGATTGATCTGGCGTGTCGTGCAGTTCGAACTGTGGCGCCGCGGTACCGGGCGACAATGCCGTCGCCGCAGGTGCGGACGTCTCCGCTGTGTAAGTGCCGCGTTGCATGCCTGATGATCGCGCATTGGGAGAAGAGGTCAAGCGAGAACTGCAACACTGGCACGCGTCGAATGTTTAATAGATCACAACCCGCATTTCGCCCAATGCCGGACACAACACAGGCGAGGAACAGTCTGCCGTATTCTTATATATGGTATATGGATCACCTTATTGAGGAACATCGCGATCATGGCGCGGCGGCAGGCTCAGGCATCTCGGGAAACAGGGACATCGGCGGCTGCTTCAGCCAGGGGTAGCCGTTCTTTGACGCTTCGAAGGCGGCGTTGAACAGCCTGGTCATGTACTCGCGATCAAACACTTCATCCGATTCGGTCGACAAGTCGGGGGGGATGTACGCGAGGTGGAAGTTCATTCCATCGCGCACTGCAATCCCGTGCAGGCGCAGCATGTCGTTGAGGCCGCTGACGTTCAAGAGCGTGTCGATCGAGCGAGTGGCGATCGGGAGCAGGCGCGGCGCGATGGCGTGCCATGACGGGTCCGGCGTGCCGTTGCGGATCACGTAAAGGTCGATCGGGCGAGGCGTGATTCCATGCTTGCGTGCTTCCTGCAGCACGCTGAATCCGCCCCCGAACAGGAACACCTGCGCCACGACGCCGCCATCGACATGCATCTCGTCGTACTTCTTGCCGTCTGCAACGACCTCGATATAGACCGGCGGAAACGCGGCAGGGATCGACGCGGAGGCAATGATGACGTTCCGAAACAGATCGAGTGCGCGAGGATGTCCGCTTGCCGCGATCGCGCCGAGATTCCAGATCACCGGCCGCTGGGCATCGAGGTTCGTCGTCGCGACAAGCAATCGGCGTCCCTTGGCATGCTCGCGGGCCACAACGTCCAGGAGCTGGCGATCCACGTAGACGCTGACGAGTTTGCGCAATGGTTCAGTGTCGGCAAGGGCCTGACTTCCAAAGAGGATCAACAGTGGACGCGGGATGAGAATATCGCTGGTCTCAACCGTCGTGTACGCGGCGCGAAGCTTATCGTCGTACTCCGGACCGGCGAACGCCAGCGGCGCGATGAGCGCTCCGGTGCTGATGCCGGTGACGAGTTTGAATTCCGGGCGCGTGCCGGCCTCAGTCCAGCCACAGAGCAGGCCCGCGCCGAATGCGCCTTGCGCCCCGCCGCCGGAAAGCGCCAGCAGGCTCGTGCGCTGCGGCATCGACTCTTCGGGATGCGCCGCGTAATAGTCCCGCTCCTGTTGCACTGATTCGACAATGCTGGCGCGAAGGGCTTCGTTGATGTTCTCGCCCCATGAACGGATGTCGGTCATGCCCGCGATGTGCGCCTCATTCGTGAGCGACTGCGGCACGGGCTGGCCGCGACTGCTGCATCCGCTCACGATGAGCAAGAGCAAGACAGGCATACAAGCAAGCCTCGTGCAAAAGCGGGTTCCGACTGCTTCGAGTGCGCTGCAGACCATCGATCTCTCGATCATGTCAATGAAGAATCCGGTAAATCAACCCCGGCCAAGAAGGCCGGGGTCAATGCGTACAGGAGCGTTCGGGTCAGGTCGCCAGTGCGGCCGCATGCTCCAGAAAGAAGAAGACAAACAACTACTCATGTGCAACTTGGGCTGGGATGAACTCTCAATGATGCCGTTCCTCACGTCGTTCCTCAAACTGCTGCGGCGACATCGCGCCGCCGGTGGTGAAGGTTTGGCCGTTGATCTGCACTCGGCGGGCGGCGAGCACGCCGCGCTCGCGTGAGCCGGCGATGAAGCCGTCAACGTTCACACGATCGCCCGGCTGCACGTCATATTGCTTCACGCGATCTTCAGGACCCAGCAGAACGGTGCAGGTACCGCCGTCTGGCTGTTCGACCTTCGCGATCATCCACGCCTGATCCTGACCCGGGAGGTTCACGGTTCGTACGTCGGTGATGGTGCCCGAAACGTGGCGCGAGACCGACCGCATTGCTCCGTCCTGATCCGACATCTGGTCGTCGGCATAGCCGTAGACCTGGCCTTCCGGCATCTGCATCGCGCCGGCCATCGTGACAGCCTTGCCGCCTGATTCGACGCGTTGAGCAGCGAACAAGCCGCGGCCCTGTGCGCCCGCGACGACGCCCCGCACGAAGATGTCATCGCCTTCCTTCAGGTCCAGTTGCCGCAGGCGCTGCTCCGGCCCAAGCAGCACGGTGGTGGTGCGGCCGTCGGGCGTCTGAACGCCAGCGACGACCCAGGGTTGATCCTGCTCGGGCAGGTTCACGGTGCGAAGCTGCGTGATGGTGCCTTCGACGGTGCGGCCATACCCGCGGCCGGACGCCATCTGCTGCTGGTCACTACCGCCGAACCCATCATCACCCATGAACGTGCGCGCGAGAGTGACGGAGCGACCGTTGGACTGAATGCGCTGGGCGGCGAAGATGCCTCGGCCGTGTCCGGGCGCGAGCAGCGCCTGGACCGACACGTGATCGCCCGGCTTGAGGTCCAGCCGCTGAACCCTGTCTTCGGGTCCGAGCAGCACAGTCTTGGTGTCGCCTTCTGGAGTTTGCACACTGGCGATGAGGAACGTCTGGTCCTGTCCGGGCATGCGCACCGGGCGGATGTCCGAGATGGTCCCCTCGACCTCGCGCTTCATCGCACGCATGCCGGGCTGTCCGCCCATTTCCTCCTGAGGCTCTTCATAGCCGAAGGTCTGATCCTGATCGAATTGGAAGCTGCGCGCGAAGGAGATCGTCTGCCCACCTGACTCGATGCGCTGGGCTGCGATCAACCCGCGTTCGCGCGAGCCAGCCACCATGCCCTGGACGGTGATCTCATCGCCTGGCTGGAGATTCAGTCGCTGCAATCGTTGCGGCGGGCCAAGCAACACTGTTTTGGTTTCGCCGTCATGGGTTTTGACTCTGGCGACCGTCCAAGCCTCATCCTGCCCGGGAAGCTGCACGTTTCGGATCTCGCTGATGGTTCCTTGGACTGTGCGGCCGTATGCCCGGCCAGATTCGGATTCGCGATCGAACTGATCCTTCATCTGCTGGCGCTGCTGGCCGCGGTCCCCCGCTGCGCTGTCCTCCGAGCTGGGCTGCCGCTCGCCCCCATAGGTCTGGGCCACGGCACCGGCGCCGAAGCACGCCGGCAACGCAACAACGAACGCGACTGAGGCCGTGCGGATATTCATGAAGTGTCTGCCTTTCATGGTTCAGTCCTTTCCTTTCGTGCAAAAAAGTAAGGGAGATGTAAGTTCCCGCGAGCCTACCCCTGACGGTGGCGAGCGCGGGTGTAACGTGAAGCAATGTCGATGCGCGCCACCGGTGAAAACAGGAGTTGTTGTGAAGCAGTAAGTGGTAGCGATCGCCGCACGTAAGTTACATAGGTATCGAGCATCAAAAACGGTGTGTGCCCCGTGTGCATTGGGGGAGCGGTTCGCCTCGCCTCGCCACTTCACGTCAGAGGTTCACAGGCGCACTCGTCAACATCGCCGGACGCGCCACGTGTGTCGCCGGAGAGGGACCTTGTATGTTGAATGCATCAGCGGCTCCTTTCACGCAATTGCGCGGTGTACACCGCGCAGTTCCATGCGTTTCAGGCCGCTCTGCGACGCCGTCCGGGCGTCGAAGGTATCCGTATTTCTCGACGGATTCGGCGAGTTCTGCGAAGTGGAGCGTACCGGGGTCGAACCGGTAACCTCTGCCTTGCAAAGGCAGCGCTCTCCCAATTGAGCTAACGCCCCAGGCGAATCGGCTGAATTATAGCGTCGCCGCTCGTGCCGGCCGCGACAAAAAGAATAACGGCTGGATGAAGCGGCCAAGGTCTGCCAACCACGTCATCCAGCCGTCGAGGTTCCGATCAGATCTCATTCCGGCCGCTGCTGATCCACTGGCGCGCCGGCCTGGCGCTGTTCGGGCATGAGCAGGTCAATGCGGCGAGGCTCGACGATGTTCAGCCGCAGCGAACCGTCGTATGTCTTCTCGCCCACCACGCCCACCAGGTTGCCGATGAGGTTCACGACCTGGTATTGCTCATCCGGCTGCAGATAGGCGACGGTGCGGCCGGAGGACGCATCCTGAAGCCGCAGCAGTTTCGGCAGGCTCTTGCCATCATAAATGGTTGACGCAGCGACGCGGCCGACTGCGACGTATTCCGCGCTGCTTTCCAGTGCCTTCTGCACCGCGATGGCTTCCTCAGCGCTCATCCTGGTGCGCGCGCGAAGCGATTCCAACTCGTTGCGCTTCTTCTGAAGGTCCGCCCACACCTGAAGTTGCTCGGCCCGTCCGTTGGCGTAGCGAACGATGCGCGGCTCGTTGGCGCTGCGATCCTCGAGAACGAGGTACAACTCGCGCAGCGGGCCGACCTCGGCGGAGTCGATGGGTTCCTTCTGCAGGCGTTTAAGCGCCACTTCAAGATCATCCATCGTGGGCAGTTTCTTCGGCTCGAGCTTGGGCTCAACTGCGGGAGCAGTGGGGGCCGCCGCGACCTCGGCCGCAGACTCGCTTGATGGAGGCGAAGTCTCACCGTTCACCGCAGGTTCAATCGACTCGGCAGTGATCTTCGGTTCATTCGTGGAGGCCGCAGTGGTCTGCGCGGGCGCGGGCTTGACCGAGTCATTCGCCGGCGCGGTGACGTCGCTGGTCGTCGTCTTTGACGCCGTGACGGGTTTTTCAGATTCAGTGCGGCTCTTGGTTTTCGCCGTCAGCGAATCAGCCCACTGCTGGGTCTGCTCAGGCGTTGCCGCCACAAGATACGCCGTGCTCACCCACCCTTGGGCGGATTCAGGCAGAGCGACCTTGTGAATGGTGTCCTTATCGGTTTCGATGGTTTCGATGACGCGCAGGGCCTGGTCGGCGTCGAGGCGCACGAGCGCCTTCCAACTGTCTTTGGGATTGTTGCGCGCATCGAGATTGGGCGCGATGATGTCGATCTTGCCAAGGGTGACGCCGGACTTGCCGTCCGCAGCGAGTTTGAACTTTCCGGATTCGCCCTTGGAGTACTTGATGAAGCCGAAGGAAGCATTGAACGCGGGTCCGACCGCCATGACGCGCGACCACTCGTACTTTTCGCCGGTAACTTTGACCAGGTCGCCGTCATTGAGTTGCGCGAAGGGATAGTACGATTCGGCCGCGCCGCATCGCACGTACACATCGTGGCCCTTGATCATCGCAATGCGGCCGTTCTCGTCAGCGGGTTTCGGCTCGGTTTGCGCGCAGGCGCGCTCGGTGGCGGTGAACAGGCACAGCACGCCAGCCAGCAGCGACAGCGTTCCGGTGCGGTGAGTCAAAAATGTCATGGTGTGAACCTCCTTATTCCTTCGTGTCGATGGCCTCCATGGCGCATCGGCAAGCAGACCTGCAGCGGATCAACATTCGCGCAGCATCTGCCTGACAGCATGCAGTATAAATCAGATTGCGCGGTTCTGCTGCAAAATCATCTTGCTGGCGATCAATCGCTGTATTGGCGGCAGGTGCGCGGGGTGGTAGGCTTTGGCCCCCATGACCCCGACTGGTTCGGCCAAATTGTGGATTGTCGGTGGACTGGCGATTCTGGCGGCGGCATGCCATCGGCCGCTGGACTCCACCCGCCAGCCGACGCTGCAGGAGACCGTCGAAAACGCGATTGCGCGCGAGTTGGCAGTCATCGAAACGACGGCGCCGGCGATCCAGATCGAGGAGTCTCAAACGCCTCCCGATGATGTGCTGGCCCGTCTGGCCCCGCGCCGGGCCGAGTTGGAGG
>CAMPIL010000019.1 GCA_946886375.1 uncultured Phycisphaerales bacterium | reverse complement strand
CGCGCTGGGCACAGCGATCACCTTGGGACCCAGCGCCTCGGCGAACATCTTTATCGTGCTGACGGCGATGCGCAGACCGGTGAATCCGCCCGGGCCGATCGACACGGCCACCGCGCCGCCGGCGAGATCGATCGGCTTCAAACCAGCACGGGCAAACACGCGGTCGATCGCAGGCAGCAGATCATCATCGTGCCGCTTGCGCGGCGCGAGCATTTCCACGTGCACCGTGCCATGAGGATCGCGCAGCGCCACGCCGCCGATGCGCTGTGAGGTTTCCAAGGCCAGGAGAATCGACATCGGGCAATAGTATGACTGAACTTTTCGGGCGCGAGAAATCTCGCACGCTTACGCAGGCAGCGCGTTGAGCGGAATGACGCTGAGCCACGCCTCTTCCGTGTTGGGAGTCTGCGAAAGGTCCAGCGGCAGCGCCACGGCGCGATCGTGATCGCTGTTGAGAATGATCATGCGTCCCTTGACCTCAATGCCCGCAGGCGCGTGCTCGTGGCCGATGCAGAACACCTGCACGTTCCAGCGGGCGGCCAGTTCATCCACTTGCGCGACAGTGTGGTCGCGCCCCCAAACCATGAGATGAGCCGAGCCTTCAGGCGAATTGAAATCCGCTGGCTGCAACTCGCGTTCCAGAACGCCCAAGTCAAAGTGCTTCATCATTCGCACTGACGGAAGCGAATGCGCACAAAACACGCCGTTGCCGGCGATCAGCGCAAGAGCCATGGCGGTGATGAAAGTCTTGATCGCATCCAGCATGGGTTCCCAGTCATCGCCAAAAACGTAGGCGAGCCCATCGTTGAACAACTCCACGCTGTTGCCAGCGCCCTTGCTGACACCCTTGCCGGTGTATTGCGCCAGTTCGTGATTCGCCAGCAGCGGATGCACCTGCTTCGGATACTGCAGGACAAGTTGGGCGACCCGGACCAGCGTGCGGTAACTCAGGTCCAGGTTGTTGACCAGCCGCTCGCTGTGGATCATCTCGTGCAGCACGACGTGGTGATCCGGCGATTGATCGAGTTTCGCCAGGCGAATGATCTTTTGGAGGTGAACGGGATTATCGTGCAGATCGCCGGTGGCAAGCAGACGTCCTCGCGCGGGCAGGCGCACGGCTGATCCGCGCCGCAGGGGCGATTCACGCATCGTCGTCGCGGCACGCTCGAACAGGTCGATCACATCGCCCGCATCACGCTGATTCAATGGGGTTGACACCCCCAGAGCATACGAGCGAATGATCGCTTGCGGCAATGCGCATCGGCGTCCAGCTGCCAGCGGCGCGACCGGTGGAGCAAAACAGTCTCACGCCAGCGCGATCAATTCGGTACGCAGATTCCCGCCTGACAGTGGAAGTTTGTTGGGCACGGCATATTGCACCCGCCGCAGTTCTGGAGATTGGTGTTGGTGTTTGTCTCGCAGCCGTTAGCCACGATGCCATCGCAGTCGGCAAAGCCGACGTTGCAGAAGCCGATCGCGCAGGTTCCGTTGACGAACACCGCCGCGGCATTGGGCAAGAGGCACGGCGAATTGCACGTGCCGCAGTGCTGTGGCGAATTGTTCAGCGACGCTTCACAGCCGTCTGTGAGATTGCTGTTGCAATCGGCAAAACCCGGCAGGCAGCCAAGAAACACGCATGAGCCGTTCACGCAACCAACGTTGGCATTGGGAAGTGACACGCACACCACGCCGCACCCGCCGCAGTTCTGCGGATCGGTGTTCCGGTTGACTTCGCACCCATCGGAATACAGGCCGTTGCAGTCGAGGAACCCAGGCGAGCAGCCGATGATCACACATTGATTACCCAGGCAGCCGACGGTTGCGTTGGGCACCGGAGTGCAATTCCCAGCGACCGTGCAGCAGTTGGAAAGCTGAATGTTCTGGCACACGCCGTTGATGCACGCGTCGGCGGTGCACGGATTGGCGTCGTCGCAATCGCTGGCGGTCTGGCATCCGCCGGGGCACGGTCCCCACGCGTTGATCACTGCGAGCAAATCGTTGACGTTGACCTGCCCATCACCGCCTGCCGGAGCAATGTCGGCCGGGCAGTTGGGGGTCAGCGCCGCATCGATGCCGCCGCGTGGTTCACCGGCCGGCGCGTGGCTGAAAAGCGAAAGTGCAAAGAGGCCCCAGCCGGCGAATGCAAGAACGGTCAGCGCTTTGCGGTTCATGATCTTTCTCCAGTTGCCTCATTCTCCTGATTGCATGTCAAAAACGCAATGCATAGGAATCAGCAAAAGCAGGCAGATCGAATGATGAATCTTGCGAACTTACCGACCCAGCCGCGCGATCAAGAGCGCCATTTCCAGGGCCTGCTCATAGTTCAGGCGCGGATCGACTTGTGATTTGTACGCGCGTGCGAGGTCGGCTTCGTTCACGCCACGCGCCCCGCCGGTGCATTCGGTGACGTTTTCGCCGGTCAATTCAAAGTGAACGCCGCCGAGGTAGGTTCCCATCTTCAGGTGAATCTCGAAGGCCTGCTCGAGTTCCGCAAGAATGTGCTCGAACTTGCGGGTCTTGAGCGGCCCTGCGGTCCCCGCCACGTTCTGCGTGTTGCCGTGCATCGGATCGCACACCCAGAGCACCCTTTTGCCGATCTTCTGCACCGCTTCGATCAGTGGCGGCAGCGCCGCTGCGATATGGTGCGCGCCGAAGCGGTGCACGATGGTCAGCCGTCCCGGCTCATCGTTTGGATGCAGAACCTCGAGCAAACGCGAGACAAGCGCATTCACTGAATCGCAACCGGCCGGCAGCGACGGACCGATCTTCACCGCGATCGGATTGCTGATGCCCCGGCAGTATTCAACGTGCGCGCTGTCGGGGCCCGCGGTGCGCATGCCAATCCACGGAAAGTGCGTGGAGAGGTTGTACCAGCCTTCTCGTCGCGGCACGCGCCGCGACTGGGCCTGTTCGTACAGCAGCAGCAGCGCTTCGTGGCTGGTGAAAAAATCCACGCGCGACATTTCGCCCACGGTCTGACCGGCCAGCGTCTCCATGAAGCGCAGCGATTCGCCGATGGCTTCGCAGATGCGCTGGTATTCCTCGCCGCGCGGCGAATGTTTGACGAAACCCAGGTCCCAGTATTCCGGATGATGCAGGTCTGCGAACCCGCCATCAATCAGCGCGCGGATGAAGTTCAGCGTGAGCGCAGCGCGCTCGTAGCCGCGCAGCAGGTTGAGCGGGTCGGGCGTGCGCGCGGCCTGCGTGAATTCAACGCGATTGACGATGTCGCCGCGATAAGCCGGAAGACTTTGCGAACCGCCGGACCCGTTGCGGGTTTCCACGTCGCTGCTGCGCGGCTTGGCGTATTGGCCCGCAAAGCGGCCGATACGGATCACGCGCTTGCGCATGCCATGCACCAGCACCAGGCTCATCTGCAGCAGGATTTTCAGCTTGTTCGCGACGACAGTGGATTCACAATCGTCGAATGATTCGGCGCAATCGCCGCCTTGCAGAAGGAATCGCCGGCCCTGCGCGGCTTCTGCGAGTTGGGACTTGAGCGTCTCAATTTCCCACGACGTGACCAGCGGCGGCAACTTGGCCAGTTGCGTCACAACGCGATCAAGCGCAGCCTGATCCGGATAGCACGGCTGCTGCGCGGCGTGTTTGGCTTGCCAGGATGTGGGAGACCAAGGGCTGAGCATGGGAAAGCGGGAAACGACGTGAGACTATATATCGGTTTGTGAGCAGCATGTTCGGGGGACTGATCGCCGAAATCGAAAACTGCAGAATCGCCTTGCATCAATTCGATGACAGGTTATGCTTTGATCAGCCGGCACGAGTGGTCCATTTCTTTCACCACTCCTTGCAACTGCCGGAGTTTGGTTCTGTCACCGCTCGCAATATGAACTGCTCAGAAACCGCGGCGCCGGCGATTGCGGGCCATTTCCCTTCGCGCCATGAACCAGAAAGCGGGGTATGTATGCGCAAGCAGATCAGCAATTGTTTTGGTTGGATGGCGGCCCACGTTCTGTGCGGAACGGCATTGGCGCAACTGTGCGTGCTCGACAAGAAGCAGGAAGTGATCCCGCCGGGCTGGAGCCCGCAGCATGAATACGGCGCGGCCATTGCCACGGTGAATGACACCGCGTTCATCGGTGCGCCTGGCGACACTTCAGAAGGCGGGCCTGGCGGCGCGGTTCATGTCTTTCAGTTCGATGGAAGCCAGTGGATTGCGACAGCGAAACTTCGTGCGGCTTCGTCAACGCCCGGAGTTCAGAAATTTGGACGTGCGATTGCCACCGCTGGAGACGTCATGATCGCCGGCGCCCCGAGCGCGACGGGACGGGCGTTCATATTCCGGCGGCGTGGCGAACAGTGGGTGCAGGAGCAGGAACTCGCCGCCTTCGGAGCCGCCGGTTCGCACCAGGATTTCGGCGACGCGGTCGCGGTGGCGGGTGATCTTGCGGTGGTCGGCGGGCAATCTCAATCCGCCCAATTGATGGCGCGGGCCGCGTACGTGTTTCGATTTGATGGACGCCAATGGATCCCCCAGCAGCAACTCCAGGCCGATGTGCCCTCGGCCACGGATGATTTCGGGACAAGCCTGGCGATCGGCAACGGTTCCATTTTGGTCGGAGCGGCCCGCGATCTCACGCTGGCCAGGCACGCAGGGGCTCTGTACGACTTCCGGCGCGAGGGGGAAACGTGGGTCCGCCACGCCAAACTGCATGCGTTCGATGGCGAGCAATCCGATCATTTCGGAACCAGCATGGCGCTGCACGGCTCGCGGCTGGTGGTCGGCGCACCGGCAGCAACCGGACAGACGCCTGATGAAGGAGCAGCGTACGTCTTCAACTGGAACGGCGCTGAATGGGCCTTGGAAATGAAGTTGATCGCAAGCGGTTGCGCCACCGGCGATTTGCTCGGCGCTTCGGTCGCGATCGCTAGTGACATCATTCTGCTGGGCATGCCCGCCAGCGACTACAACTCCCCCGACTGCGGCGGAGTTTGCGTGTTCCAACTGCGCAACGGCTCATGGACGCAGCGAGAAGCGCTGCATCAACTTCATTTGGCTGCGTGGAATCCACCATATGCCTACTCGTATCGAGGCCTCGGAGCGGCGGTTGCGGCAACGCCATTTGGTCCGCTAACTTCCGCGACATGGCGGGACCCGTCGCCCCTGCTCTATTGCAATTTCGTGCTCGGCTTGAGCTCGTCGTCTTACGTTCAAGGCGGAGGCGCCGTGTTGCATTTCCTCCCTCCTGAGGATTGCGATTACAACGGAACGCCGGATTTTTGCGACCCCGATTGCAACGGCAATCGACAACCCGACGCCTGCGACATCACATCGGGATTGAGCGCCGACTGCAATCGCAATAGCATCCCCGATGAGTGCGAGGCGGGACGAAGCTACCAAATCGACAATGGAATCAACGCAGTCGAAGGAAGTTGGTACATCTATCCTGCTCGCGATTTCATCGGAATCAACCGCTACACGGTGAAGGCCGGCGCGCAGACAATCACCCACATCGTCGTATCCTGGGACGGCCACACCGCGCCCGGTCTTCCCGTCGCCGTGATGCTGTACGCCGACCCTAATGACGATGGCGATCCCGGTGATGCAATTCTGTTGGCGTCAGTTCAGACGCAGACCATGAACTGGGCTTGGGATGATTGGAGCTACCGGTATGCCATCATTCCAATTCCTCCGACGTATGTCGGCGAGCCTGGCGAGTGTTTCTTCGTGGCATACAAGCAGCCCGGGGGTCACGCGTGCTTTGCCTGGATATCAACAGGCCAGTCGGACATGCCCGTCACATTCGGACGCAGCTGGTGGTGTCTTACGAAACCAGGAATTGCGGACATCGTGAATCTCTCCGCGAACCCAGAACCTCCTCAAGTGTGGGAAAACAACTCGTTTGTGATTCACGCCATTGCAGCAGACTGCAACGGCAACCTGATCTGGGATGGTTGCGATTCCCCGGGCGGAGCTCCGCAGGACCGTAACGGCAACGGTGTCCCGGACGCTTGCGAAGGGCCGACATGCTTCGCTGACATCGGTTCATCGGGCGATGACGGCATCGTGAACGCGGCGGACTTGCTGGCCGTGCTTCTTCACTGGGGCCAGACGTGCGTTCCGTGTCTTGCGCATTGCGCCGGCGATACCAACGATGACTGCCTCGTTGATGCAGACGACCTTCTGGCGGTGATCAATCAATGGGGTCCCTGCCCTTGACGCAGGGACCAGGCAAGGATCGGCGTGGCTCAGAATACCGATCAAAAACGAAAGCCCCGGCCTTTCGGCCTGGGCTTTCATGCTCTCTCTTCTCTCCGATACCGGAGATCAGATAAAAAAACCCCGTCGCCAGAGCCCGGCACGCCCAGCCTGCTCTGCTCGTACGACGGGGACGTTTCTGAGTGAAGTCGAGGTCATTGCCCCGCGTTGTGGAAGTGGATTCGCACGTTCATTCCGCGCGGTTGCGATGAAGCCGAAGAAAATCTCCCGGCCTCCCTCCGCCGCTGCGCCGTGATGGGGCATCGGCGTCTGGAGAATCATCGCCACAAGTCTGGCCGCGATGGCGACCAGCCGGAGTCGCGTGAATGGCAGGCCACTCGCACGCTCGAACGAGGTGGGCGGGGCTTGAGAAATTGGGATGCCGGGCTGCCGAAGAAATGCCGTGAATGCGGGTGACAGGAGTCGAACCTGCACGGGTTGCCCCACGGGATCCTAAGTCCCGCGCGTCTGCCAGTTCCGCCACACCCGCATGGGAAGGTATCCTAGGATTATCATCAAACCCGCACTGCCGTGCAATTGTGGTGGGCCAGATCGGCCCTGGAGTATGCCAGAGGGCGGGCTCTGGATGCCGATACAACCACCCAGCCCGTGATTCAACGCCCCTGCAAGAGGATTCCCATGACCTTCAGCCAATACGCCGGAACCGCAATTGTCCCCACGCTCAGCCGATTGGTTCTGGGGGCGGTGTTCATTCTCGCGGGCTACAGCAAGGTGTTCAAGAGCGCGGACTTTACCCACGAACAGGCTCAGAAACTGTTCAACGCGGGGATTCGCAGCCTTCAGCCCAAGCAGCCCGTGGGCAGCGCATGGTTGCCCGACAACTCCAATGCCGTGCGATTGGCGTCGTATCGGCAGGAAACCACCGCCACGCAGCCTGCCGATGTGCCGGATCAAGTTGAAACGCCCCCGCCGACCACTGCTCCCAGCACTCCTGAAATCCCCGCGACGCAGCCGGCGACGGCTCCGCCGGGCAGTTTCGCGACGCTGGCGCCAGGCACATATACGGGACCGCAACTGCACTTCATCACGCTGATGCTGATCGATGCCCACTGGCGCTACGCCTCGCTGCTGGCCCATGCCGCGGCATACACGGAATTGATCGGCGGCGTCATGATCCTGATCGGCCTGTTCAGCCGGTTGTGGGGTCTGGCACTGTCGTGCGTGATGGGCGTGGCGTTCTATCTCACTTCATTGCCGGTGCTGCAAACGACCGCCATTCTGGAAATGGGGGAAAAGTTCGGCAGCATTTCATTGCAGTTGGCGTTGTTCGTGCTCGCCTTTGGAATCCTGTTGACTGGCCCCGGGCCATTGAGCCTGGATCGGCTGCTGTTCTCGCGCAGCGAGCCGGTGATTGTGGATGAGAAGAAGCGCACATGATTGGTGCGCGGGTGTCGGCTGACGCCGTGCGCTAGAGGTTTCATCCCGCTTCACGCCTTGCGCTGCAGGAACCAGGCGTTGCGCAGTTCGACGAAACTGCTGAAGCCTCGGCGCGTGAGCACGCCGGTTTCCATGATGGCGCGGCGGACATCGCCTTTGCCTGCGTGATCGGGCGCGGTGTCGTGGAACGCGAGGAATCCGCCGGGCTTGACCATGTCAACCCAGTCTTCAATGTCTCGCTTGATTGAGCCGTAAGCGTGATCGCCATCGATCCACAACATGGCAATGGGTTCGTTCCACTGCGGGCGCACCGCGTAGGAGAAATCCTTGATGGGCTTGACGCGGTCGGCGATGCCCCAGTCGCGCAGAGTCTTGTTGAACGCCTCCCAGGTGTTCACCCCATTGGCGTTGCTGTTCCACCCGTTGCCGGCTGCATGCTGAAGATTCGGGCGTCCATCGGTGGAAAGAATGTGCGGGTCGATGGCGAAGACGCGATTGGAATCTTTCATCCCGCTGGCCAGGAACACGGTCGACTTGCCGCGGAAACTTCCGATCTCCACGATCGGCCCCTCAGGCGCAAGTTTGGCAAGATGACAGAGCATGGCGGCCTGGTCCTGATGGAGCCAGCCTGCGACCTGCGTGGCGGCACGCCACTTCTGGCCGAACACGGTGCTGGCGTACAGTCGCGCTTCGGACAATCGCGACGGAACCGGGCGAAAGCCCGGCGGCAGCCAGCGCGGGTACTTCACCTGCGAGCCGGCCATGCGCTTGTAGATCATCGGCCCGCACGCCAGCGAAGACCACATCAGCGTCAGCCCGGCGAGCAAGGCGACCAAGCGCACCCACGGGAACTGGCCCGCCAGTGCCGCGGCGACCAGCAGCAACCCAAAGCCTCCAATCGCAGCAACGACCAGCAGCGTTTTCGTTCCGTACATTGTTGAACCTCCCGGCGCGTCGCGGCAGCATCGCCGTCGGAACGCCGATGGGCGGCATTCTAATGTCCGGGTGATGCCATCACAATGTAGGCAAGCCGCGCCGTGCGCAATTGTGCGGAATCCCTACTCGCGAGGCGCATCAGGCAGGGAATCAACGCCGTCTCACCGCGCAGCTGCGAGCCTTTTGCGAATGATCGCGAAATGGTGCTGCAGGTGCCCCACCATCACCCAGGCCAGGGCGCGAACGGAAACCGGATAACCATTCGCCGTGCCGGTGCGAAGCCATGCGTCAGACGGCAGATTGCGAACCAGCGAGATCGTCGCGGCCCGGACCGTCTGGAACTCAGAGACAAGATCGTTCAATCGAAGGTGTTCCACACCCGCGGTCTTTGCGTATTCGCCTTCATCGAATCCGGGCAGCGGCGTCTTGTCGCCACGCGCAATTCGCAACAGGCGATAAGTAAAGATGCGGTCACCATCGACGATGTGGCTGACGACTTGCTTGATCGTCCATCCATACGGCGGGTGCACGATTGAAGCGTCCGCGTCGGCGACCGACTCAAGAAACTTCGCGAATTCATCCCCCTGCTTCTCCAGCAGACCTGTGATCTCGCCCTGGGGCACAAGCGCAATGTATTTGTGGTAGTACTCGGCGTATTCGCCGGGCTGCGGAGGAGCGATTTTCGTGGCGGTGGCTGGCATGATCAGTCCTCGTTTTTGGGAGGCTGGATTTCGATTTCTTCGATTGTGGTGCGGCGCAGCGTCATGCCGCGTTCCTGCCGCTGCTCGACGGATTTGCGGATCACGCGTTTGCCTGGGTCGCTGCGCACGGCCCTGACGATGTGGCCGAAGAATTCGCCGAGCGATCGCATCAGGGGTTTGGAGGAAGTGTCGCTCATCGTGCAATGAGGCCCCGCGATGCCATGCGGGGCGAATCGTGCGCTATTTCAGCGAATCGACAATCTGATCCATCTTTTCAACGGTGAGGTTTTCGTGCAGTTTTTCATTCACCAGCGCGACCGGCCCGGTGTCGCACGATCCCAGGCATTCCATGGCCAGCAGCGTGAACTTGCCGTCGCTGGTGGTTTCGTGCGGATCGATGTTGAGTTTCTTGCGCAAGTGGTTGAGGATGGCCTTGTTGCCGCAGCCGCAGAATTCGCAGGCGATGGACTGGCACACGCCGATGACGTACTTGCCCACGGGCTCAGCGTGGAATTCCTCATAAAACGAAACGGTGTCCAGCACATCACTGGGCTTGATCTTGAGGAACGTGGCGATTTCGATCATCGCCTGGTACGGGATGTGGCCGTGGTGATGCTGCACGTCGTGCAGAATCGGCATGAGCGCTCCCATGGTGGTCTGGTACCGCGGCAGGACCTCCGCGCGATACCTGTCCTGCATCGCCTGCGTGAGATACGGCTCCTTCCGCAGAGGAACTTGCGTGGTTGCTGAGGGTTTTACATTCCAAGCCATGGTAGTGGGGCACGAGGCACTGGGCATTAGGCACTAGTTCACGTTTATCGCACTGCATGATGGCCTAGTGCCTAGTGCCTCATGCCAAGTGCCTTCTCTATCGATCCAACTCCGCGGCGATGATGTTGAGACTTCCAAGCACCGCGACAAGGTCGGCGATCGTGTGGCCTTCCAGCAACTTCGGCAGCAACTGGAAGTGAATGAAGGATGGGGGTCGGGTGGAAGCACGCCACGGCGTGCGGCCGCCGTCGGCGACGATGTAGAAGCCCAGCTCGCCGTTGGGCGATTCAATTGCGCCGTAGGCTTCGCCGATGGGCGTGTCCCAGCCGCGGTTGTGCATGAAGATTTCAAAATGCTGAATCGTGGCTTCGATCGAACCGTACACATCGCCCTTGGGCGGAATGCGCACCTTGCCTTCGGGGCTGGCGTCCATCGGCCCGCCGGGAATGTTGTCGATCAACTGATCGATGATTTTGCAGGACTGCTTCATCTCCTCGACGCGCACGAAATAGCGGCACAGGCAGTCGCCATCGGTCGCGATGGGCACGTTGAACTTCACCGCTTCGGCGCCCTGGCCGTCCCAGTTGTCCTTGTAGCAGAGGTAGGGTTCATCCTTGCGCAGGTCGCGCTTCACGCCTGAGGCGCGGGCCAGCGGGCCGGTCACGCTCCAGGCGATCGCATCTTCCTTGCTCAGCACGCCGACGTTCTGAAGCCGGTCGATGAAGATGCGATTGCGGTTGAGCAGCGTTTCAATGTCCTTGACGGCCTTGGGCATGCGGACATCGATGAAGTTCCGCACCATGGTGCGGAAGACGGCTTCATCGGGCAGATCGCGCATCGTTCCGCCGACGCGCGTGTAATCCGGGTGAAATCGCTGCCCGGAGATGTAGTCCATGATGTCGTAGATGAATTCGCGTTCGTTGAAGCCGTAGAGAAATCCGGTGAACGCTCCGAGATCAAGCGCCGCCGCGCCCACGCACAACAGGTGGTTCTGCAGCCGGCCCAGTTCCGCAAGAATCGTTCGCACCACCTTGCAGCGCGGCGTCAGGTCAATGTCAAACAGAATCTCGCACGCGTGATGCCATGCGATGTCGTTGACGATCGGCGAGATGTAATCCATCCGGCTGACCGTGCAGACGTACTGGTTGAAGTCGTGGTTCTCGCCAAGTTTTTCAAAACCCGAATGGAGATATCCGATGTGAGGCGTCGCCCGGACAATGCGTTCGCCATCCAGTTCCAGCACGATGCGCAGCGTGGTGTGCGTGGCTGGGTGCTGCGGGCCGAAGTTCAGCACCCAGCGGTCCGGGGCGTCCACGTGCGTCTTGAGGTACTCCGTCGATTCGATATCGAGGTCGTACCCTTCATCTGGCGTGAGCGTGTATGGCATGTCGGGGACTTTCAGCGATCAGCAGTCAACTGCAGGGCCGCGAGCGGGCCCGGATTATAGGGCAATTTCGGCCATGCGGGCGCGTGGCGCGAAACGCGGCGGGCGGCACGCGTAGGAACCATAATCCGTTCAGTTCGCTTGTCGCTGGTTTTCTCCCACAGCGGATTCTGCGCGGCGTAGTCTTCCTTCGGACAAGTGATCTGGACGCTCGGCGCGTGACGCCGGTGTTCGCAGATCACGCATTTAGGAGACTGCCATGGAACGTTCATACCCGAAATTCTTCTGTTGGCTGACGGTTGTGGTCGGGGTGGTCTGGGCGATGAGTCACCTCACCGCGTGCAACACCACCGAAGGCGTGGGCGAGGATGTTCAGGAAGCCGGCGAGGCCATCGAAGACGCCGCCGATTGATCGGCGCGTGCGCAACGCCGGCGTGTGAGAGAAGGGAGGTCTCATGTCCCTGCTTGGATTGATCCTGTTGATCATGATTATCCTGTTGCTCCTGGGCGCGGTGCCCCGCTGGCCCTACAGCCGCGACTGGGGATATGGTCCCAGCGGGTTGCTGGGCGCGGTGCTGATCATCGTGCTGATTCTGGTTCTGCTGGGACGCGTGTAGGAAAAGTACACCGGCGGCTGGGCGAGACGATTTCATCGTCTCGCGCCGGCCGTCGCAGGGGGTGCGGACGCCGCCGAATTCGGCCCACCACGCCGCCGATTTGATACGATCACCTGCGGCAATGGAGTCTGCCCGCCCGCTCGCCGATGCGAGCGGCAAACCGGTCGAGCTCAACGGCCTGATGACTCCTGCCTCAACATTCAAACACGCCCTCGCCGGGCAATCTTGAGGAGGAGTTGTGCATGTACAAGTTGATGCTGATAGCAGTCGGCGGCGGAATCGGATCGCTGCTGCGATACCTGCTCTCTAGTTTGATTCAGCGAACCTCCGAATCTTCATTTCCACTGGGCACGATGACCGTCAATATTCTGGGATGCGCAGCGATCGGCGCACTGACTGCTGCGTGGTCTGCCGACCACGCGCCCCGTGAAGCATGGCGCGTTGCCGTTCTGGTCGGCGTACTGGGCGGGTTCACGACGTTTTCCGCCTTCGGTTTCGAAACCTTTCAACTGGCCAATCAAGGCCACCTGGCGCGAGCCGGATTGAACATCCTGCTCACCAACGCCGCGTGCCTGGGCGCGGTGTGGTTGGGATTCCGGTTTGTCGAACGGTTCGCCGGCACGTGATCGCGGCCGATTCGGCTCATCCGATCTCTCCAATCACGAATCGTGACCACAGTCGGCGCGTGAAGTCGCCCGCATCGCGAGTCACGCCATGCTTGGCGGCCCAGCGGCAGATATTTTCAACATCCCGCGAGAGCAGACTGTTGGCCGCCGGATTCAGGCGCGGATCGATCGCCTGCGGAAAATCGATGATCACCGCGCGATCCTGCCAGTGCAGCACGTTGAACGGCGAGAGATCGCCATGCACGCAATCCAGCCGCAGCATCAGGTCGATGTTCCACAACAGGCGGTCGGCGATACATCCGGCGGCATCGCGCGTGACTTCCGCATCGGCCAACTTGGGCGCGGGACCTGTTTCATTGCCGACGTAGGTCATGAGAATGGCACGTTCTCCGCGCGCCAGCGGTGCCGGCACATCCGCGCCGGACTCGTGCAGCACATGCATGGTCTGCCATTCGTTGTCCAGCCAGGTGGCGTACTGAACCTTGCGGCCGAACGCCGACTTGGCGTCGGCGGCGCGCTTGACCCGTCCGTTGCGGGCCAGGTGCATGCGGCCGGTTTGATAGACGGCGTCATTCTTGAACCGGCGCGATTCGATCGGCCGGTACACCTTCGCCGCGACAAGCGCGTGATCCTTCGCGCGGGCGCCCGCACGGCAGCAATACACCGTCGCCTCCTTGCCGCTCTTTACTTCGAACAGAATTTCAGAAATCCAGCCTTCATCGAAAAAACCGCTCAGCGCTTCAAGCGCATCATCATGGAACGACATGACTGCGTGACTCCAATTGATTTGATGTGAATCAGGACAAACCGCCAGCACGGAACGAGACCAGTGCGGCGTTCGCGGCACGCTGAATCAAATCAGCGCAGCACAACGAAACAGGCCGCCCGTGACGGCGGCCTGCATGAGTGCAAATCAATGAATGTCGATCTGCGCGCTATGCCTGCGACTGTCCGTCACGATGGTCGGAATGGATGGCGGCAATGGCAGTCATATGTTCACGCGCTCCTGCGAGATGACCCTTTGAGAATAGCCTGAATCGCGGGCTGGTCAAGACAAATCTGAATCGGGCTGCTCAGCGATCCTTGTCCTGCAGCGAAAGTTCTTCAAGCACTTCGCTGGTGATGTCCAGTTTCTCAGGATACTTCACCGCAGAACGAAGACGCACTTCCGACAGGGCCTGGTCGCCATTGACAGCCTTGAATTCATTGTCGGTGGGGATGAATCGCAGCACGATGTCCACGCCGAGTTTGTCGGCCACCACGTTCACCGCGCTGGTGAGTTCCTTGTACGCCTTCTGCATGTGCTTGACGTCCAGTTCGTCGCGGCGGGGAATGGCGACTTCCTGGCCCCACTTGGTGTACTCGGTGTACAGCCTGCGGTATTCCTCGATGCGCTGCTGCGCTTCGGGGCTTTCGCGGTCCATGCCGCGCAATTGCTCAGCCAGCGCTTCGAGTTGCGACTGGAATTCCTTTTCCTTGGCGTCGAATTCGGCGCGCAGGGCGTCGCGCTCTTCGACGAACTGGCTGGATTCCATCAGCGGATTCAGCGCCCGGCCGATGTCCACGAAGCCGATGGTGTACGTTTGTCTGAAATCGCCATCGCCCCATGCGACGCGGCCGTTGTGGTTGTGAACGGTGATCTCCTTGCCGTCCTCAACAAGTTTCACGCCGTCGGCCGGACCAAGCACGTCCGCAATCATCGAGGCGGTTTCTGCGAACGCCGCGCGGCCGGAATGACTCAGCAGAAAAACGGCGTTCATCGCGCCCAGCAGAATGAGCGCGGCGTAAATCACGATTCGTTCAGTGTGTTTCATGCGTGTTCTCGATCGGGATGCGCCGACGGGGGCGCGAAGGAATGCGGTTCCATTCATACAGACACGCGCATCATAGGTTGATTCCCTACAGCCGGGCCGCTCCTGCGGCCCTGCCGGAACACAGCGAAAGTTGGCGCACACCCCGAAGCCGGGGCTGCGGAGTGGCAGAGTCACGCGGCAAATGCGCCAGTCTGATCGCGTTGCTCCGGCAGGTCCGGTGTGCCAGGCGCCTGCTCCGGCCACGGCGCAGGCATGGCTGATCGGATACGCCGGCGATCCAGTTGGGCGAAGAAATTTTCGCGGCGGGCTCGAACCGCGTCAGGGTGGTAAAGCCTTGCCGCGAGATCGATCAATCCCCACTGCAATCGCTCTGGCGACATGCGAGCGGGGATGAAGTTCACATCAAACAGCGTGCACGTGTTCCAGTCGCCCGGATTGATGATCCGGCCCGCCTTGAGCAAACGCGCATACAGCGGCGTGCCGGGAAACGGCGTCAACACCGTGATTTGCACATCGTACGGATTCGTGCGCTGCACGAACTCATGCACATTGTCGAAGACGTCTTCGCCATCGGCGTCCAGACCCAGAATGAAGCACGCGTTGACGGTGATGCCATGCGCCTGGATCGTGTTGATGGCCCATTCGTACTTGTCGAACTGCTGCAGTTTCCAGTTTGCGCGGCGTTCAAGGCCGTCCAACCCGCCCGATCGCGGGCTTTCCAGTCCAATCAAAACCTGACGGCAGCCGCTGCGGCGCATCAGCGTCAGCAAGTCCGGATCGTTCGCGATTGAAACGTCCGCTTCGGTGAACCACTGCACGGACTCATGCTGCATCGCGGCGAGAAGTTCGCGGGCGTGGCCGCGATGCACGAAACTGTTGTCATCTGCAAACTCGATGAACGGCTTGGGCCAGATGCTCTTGATCGCGCGAATCTCATCGATGATTTTCGCCACCGGCTTGCGCTTGTACCTTTTGGTGAGCATGATAGAACTGGCGCAGAACTCGCAGTCGTGCGGGCAGCCGCGGCAAGTCTGCACCGTGAGGCGGTTGTACTTGCGGATGTCCAGCAAATCGAAACGCGGCATGGGAGCGTCGGTAAAATCGAATTCCTCTTCTTCTCCTGCCTGATAGCGCGGCTGCAGGCGGTTGGCGCAAAAATCCTCGAGCACGCGGGGCCACAACGGCTCGCCTTCGCCGATGACAACCGAGGTGCAATGTTGCAGCGCCTCATCCGGGCACGCGGTCACGTGCAGCCCGCCCATGATCACCGGCACACCCGAGTCGCGAAACCGGCGTGCAATGTTGTAGGCATCAAACGCCTGCGCTGAGAGCGTGGAGATGGCGACTAGGTCGAAGTGTTGGGGAAGGTGAAGGCCTTCGGTGAGATGGCGGACCTCGTGGTACTCAACATCGAACTCCGATGCAGGCGTCAAACCAGCAAGCGTGAGCAACGAAAGACTCGGCAGTGATGCGATGACCCTCCCGCGTTCCAGAACGCCGGGAAACGTCAGGCCCGCTTTGGCGACCTCTGGGTTGTTCGCACGCACGCCGCTCATGGCAATGAATCCAATTCGCTTGGTCTTGGTCATGTGAACATCTCCCAGGCAGTTAGGCCGGTTGCGAGCAAAGACGCGGACACGGGCACGAAAAACAACGGGAAAAAATGCTGCCGCCACGCCACGATCGCGCAACTCAACGGCATGGAAACGCCGGCGATGATGAATGCGATTGCCGCGATCGCGTGACAATCCGGCTGAACCGCCGGCGATGCATGTGCGAACAGGATGTTGAGCGCTCCGAGGCCAAAGAACGAGATATGCCCCAGGCGCACGAGTCGCCGTCGCGACGAGTCGTAGCCGCCCAGGAACTCGGGTCGCAGGAATCCCAGTCCCAGCAGCATGCCGCTCACGACGCCCAGATGAATCCAAAGCCAGCCGAAGAGTTCGTTCATTGCAGCTCTGCCTTCAGTTAGTATATACTAACATTCGGACACCGAGGCAAGCCGGTTTTCAAAAAATCAATTTTTCGGGAAAACTCGGCCTGAGAACGCGCAAGAGGCGGTTTTGTCGCCGCGCATGCAGCGGCCGGCCTCTTCAGGGGGTGTTCAAATGAGATTCACAGTGAGAGCGACCGCGTTACTCACTCTGGTCCAGCACGGCCATGAACGCTTCCTGGGGAATGTTCACGTTGCCCACGCTCTTCATGCGCTTCTTGCCTTCTTTCTGCTTCTCCAGCAGTTTGCGCTTGCGCGTGATGTCGCCGCCGTAGCACTTGGCGGTGACGTTCTTGCGCACGGCCTTGATGGTTTCGCGGGCGATGACCTTCCCGCCGATCGCCGCCTGCAGCGGGATTTCGAACTGGTGACGGTCGATCTGCTGCTTCAGTTTGTGCAGGATCAATCGGCTGCGGTATTCGGCGTTGTCCTTGTGGCAGATCAGGCTCAGCGCCTCGACAGGCTGGCCGTTGACGAGGATGTTCACCTTCGCCAGCCGATCCGGCCGGTAGCCGATGATCTCGTAGTCCATCGTGCCATAGCCGCGCGTGATGGACTTCAATTTGTCGTAGAAGTCGTAAATGATTTCCGCCAGCGGAAGTTCGTAGTCGAGAATCTGTCGTCCCTCGCTGACGAACTTCTGCCCCTTGAAGGTGCCGCGGCGGGTTTCGCACAGGCGCATCAGATCGCCGATGTTCTCCGTCGGGCAGATGATCTCCACCTTCACGATCGGTTCGCGGATGGACTTGATGGTGGAGGGATCGGGCAGGTCTGCGGGATTGTGAATCTCGATGATCTCGCCGCCGATGAGTTCAATCTGGTAACTCACCGTGGGCGCGGTCTGCACGACTTCGACGCCGCCTTCGCGCTCCAGGCGTTCCTGCACGATATCCATGTGCAAGAGGCCCAGGAAGCCGCAGCGGAAACCGAAACCCAGCGCTTCGGAATGTTCGGTTTCGTACGTGAAACTGGCATCGTTGAGGTGCAGTTTTTCGATCGCCTCGCGCAACGTCTCGAACTCGCCCTTCTTGCTCGCGTCGGCTGAACTTGTCGCGGGATAAAAATCGCAGAACACCATCTGCTGCGGCTCTTTGTAGCCCGGCAGGGGCTTGGCGGCCGGCCGCGCATCCAGCGTGATCGTGTCGCCAACGCGCACATCGCCTAGCGTCTTGATGTTGGCGACCATGTACCCCACCTGCGATGTGCTGAGCTTCTTGAGTTTCTCCTGGTGCGGCGTGTACCGGCCGAGTTCGGTGATCTGAAACGTGCGGCCGGTGCCCATCATGCGAATCTTGTCGCCGACGTTCAGTTCACCATCGAACACGCGGAAGTACACGATCACGCCGCGATAGTCATCGTAAATGCTGTCGAAGATGAGCGCACGGGTTTCTTGCGCTTCCGATGGGCGTGGCGGAGGAAGTTTGCCGCAGATCGCATCCAGCAGCTGTTGAATGCCCTGCCCTGTCTTCGCAGAGACGAACAAACAGTCTTCCGCGGGCAGGCCGAGCACGCTTTCAATCTCCATCGCCACCTGCTCGGGGTGCGCGGCGGGCAGATCAATCTTGTTCACCACCGGGATGAGTTCAAGGTTGTTCTCGACGGCGAGATACGCGTTTGCGACGGTCTGCGCCTCCACGCCCTGCGTCGAATCGACCACGAGGACCGCGCCTTCGCACGCGGTCAGGGCCCGGCTGACTTCGTATGCGAAATCGACGTGGCCGGGCGTGTCGATGAAGTTGAGTTCGTATTCCTCGCCTTGGAAGGTGTGATGAACGGTGACGGCGGACGCCTTGAT